>CAZAMX010000126.1:0-6762 GCA_964486095.1 uncultured Acetatifactor sp.
CAGAGGCAGAAGTATAATGGTTATAAAAGTAACCCGAAGTCTTGTCTTGAATTTCATGGCTTTCCCCTATATACTAATAAGGTAATTATATCATGATTGCTCCGAAAAAGTGTAAATACAAAAAAATATTATCATTAAAAAAATCTAAACTCAAGTTAAGTAAGAAAGGTGCCGCTTTGAACGAAAAAATTCTGATTGTAGACGATGAAACGGAAATTGCAGACCTGGTAGAGGTTTATCTGCAAAACGAGGGCTATCAGGTATACAAATTTTATAATGCGCTGGATGCGCTGGCCTGCGTGGATGAAAAGGAAACGGATCTCGCCATTCTTGACGTAATGCTGCCGGATTTGGACGGTTTTACTCTCTGCAGAAAAATCCGGGAAAAACACCTTTTTCCCATCATCATGCTGACGGCAAAGGTGGAAGATATGGACAAAATCACAGGGCTTACCCTAGGCGCAGACGACTATATCACCAAGCCCTTCAATCCCCTGGAGCTGATCGCGCGGGTAAAAACTCAGCTGCGGCGGTACACACGCTATAATGTACCCGGCGGGCCTGCTGCCGGACAGGAAATTGATATAAGAGGGCTCCACATTTCCAAAAGCAGCCATAAATGTACCTTAAACGGAAAGGAGCTGGCTTTGACTCCCCTTGAATTCAATATCCTGTGGCATCTCTGCGAACATCGGGGAAACGTGGTCACCTCCGAAGAGCTTTTTGCCGCCGTATGGGGAGAGGCATATCTGGACAGCAATAATACCGTGATGACCCACATTGCAAGGCTCCGGGAGAAAATGGATGAACCTGCGAGGAAACCAAAATATGTGAAAACCGTCTGGGGGGTGGGATATACCATTGAGTAAGAAAATTTTACGCCGTAAGCCATTAAATGATGACAGCCGCCGGGCCGCCACGCAGACCATCATGCTGTATGCCCTTTCCCTGATCCTGTTCTATGTGATTTCCGGCGCTTTCCTGCTGATGGGCCTGACTCTTTACAGTTATTACCGCTATCTGACAAACGACGACTCCAGCCCCATTTTCTGGATTGCCCAGATCGTCCGGGAAACCTTTGTCTTTTGGGCGGTTCTTTACTGCGTTATCGGCTGGATCATTTTGACCAGGCGTTTTATCTGCAGACCATTACACTATTTGGATGAAATCGTGGCGGCGGCTGAACAGCTGGCCTCGCCTTCGGATCAGGCCGTGACCTTATCTCCCGCCCTGAAAAATATTCAGGACAATCTGAACCTGATACGGGAGCAGGCCCTGCGCAGTGCCATACTGGCAAAAGAAGCAGAACAACGTAAAAACGATCTGGTGGTCTATCTTGCCCATGACCTGAAAACGCCTTTGACCAGCGTCATCGGATATTTGACCCTGCTTAAGGATGAGCCGGAGCTTTCTCCGGAATTCCGGGCCCGTTATACCGGCATTGCTCTGGACAAAGCCATTCGCCTGGAGGATCTGATCAACGAATTTTTTGACATTACCCGCTTTAACCTGACCACGCTGACGCTGGAAAAAGAGCGGGTTCATTTAAGCCGTATGTTGGAGCAGATTACCAGCGAATTTCTGCCCATTCTCTCGGAAAAGGGCTTAAGCTGGCGGACAGAAATTGCTCCCAATATAGAACTGCTCTGCGACCCGGCGAAAATGGAGCGGGTATTTGATAACCTGATCCGCAACGCCGTAAACTACAGTTATCCGAACACGGAAATTCTGCTCTCCCTGGAAGCTTCTCCGGGAGCTTTCGCAGATCATACTTATGCCACCGCACCCGCGGAGTCCGGGGCAGAAGCTGCCGGCTCAGTTAAAAACACTGCCCCGTCCCAGGTACTCATCACTGTCAGCAACCATGGCAGGACCATTCCGCCGGACAAGCTGAACCGCATTTTCGAACAGTTTTTCCGTCTGGATTCTTCCAGGGCCACCGCCACAGGGGGGGCCGGCCTGGGGCTTGCGATTTCCAAGGAAATTGTGGAGCTTCACGGAGGCTTCATTTCAGCTGCCAGCGAAAATGAACGCATTACCTTTACGGTGATGCTGCCTGCCGGCTAGGGTGCTATACGGCACAGTATGCCATATGGCACTCTAAAATACAAGCCGTTAGAAATTTGTAAGATTTTCTCCTGAAATTCTCAGTACTTGAGAAATAGAAGCGAAATATATGTAATGTCCTGTTTTGGTACACTGTTTGTACCGACAGGACATTTTTTTGTCCCCTGCAAACACAGAAAGCCAAACAAATACTCACCAACAGAAACAAGAAAGGGATCTCTTATGAATACAACAATGCAAAACAAAAAATTAAATGTATTAATTCTCTTCGGCGGCTGCTCCTCCGAGTACAGCGTCTCTTTATCCTCCGCTTCCGGCGTGATCCTGAATCTGGATCGTGACCGCTATGAACCCGTCACTGTAGGCATTACCCGGGAAGGACGGTGGTATTATTACACAGGTTCCACGGAGGAAATTTTGAATGATACCTGGCAGAAGGAAAAGCTCTGTACTCCCTGCGTTCTTTCCCCCAGCCGG
This sequence comes from uncultured Acetatifactor sp., assembly GCA_964486095.1. Classification (GTDB taxonomy): domain Bacteria; phylum Bacillota; class Clostridia; order Lachnospirales; family Lachnospiraceae; genus Acetatifactor. Next base: position 2,545 of record CAZAMX010000126.1, read on the forward strand.
GGCGACCGCTGTCTGTTTCTTTTAAATGGCGCAGACCCGAAGCGTGTTCCCGTAGATATTGCCCTTCCCGTACTTCACGGCAGAAACGGCGAAGACGGGACCCTGCAGGGGCTGCTGGAGCTGGCGGATATTCCCCTGGCAGGCTGCGGTACTCTGGCTTCCGCTCTGTGTATGGACAAGGACCGGGCTCACCGTCTTGTAAGCCTTGCCGGAATCCGGGTGCCAAGGTCTTTGGTACTGGACTCACCCACACTGACCACCGCGGAGCTCACGCGGAAAATCAGCTATCAGGGCCTGATCTACCCTCTTTATGTCAAGCCGGTGAAAGCAGGTTCTTCTTACGGCGTTACTAAGGTAAATACTCCCGACGAACTGCCGGACGCCTGCCTCCTGGCCTTTCAATATGATAACCAGGTCATTCTGGAGGAAAACATCGAAGGCTTTGAAGTAGGCTGTGCCGTACTGGGCAGCCGGGAGCTGACGGTGGGAGAGGTGGATGAAATCCAGCTTGCAGGCGGATTCTTTGATTACACGGAAAAATATACTTTGAAGACCTCTTCCATCCATGTTCCCGCCCGGATCAGCCCGGAGAAATCCGCCCAGATTAAAGAAGCAGCCGTACGGATTTATCGGACCTTAAGCTGCAGCGGCTTTGCCAGAGTGGACATGTTCCTGACACCTACAGGTGAGATTGTGTTTAACGAGGTTAATACCATCCCGGGCTTTACTGCCCACAGCCGGTACCCCGGCATGATGAAGGCCGCCGGATACACCTTTACCGAGATTCTCACCATGATTTTGGAGGACGCCTTATGCTCCCATTGACTACGCAAAATGTACACACAGGAAACCTGATTTTGGTAAATGCGTACCATGGCATCCTGGACAAGCCGAAGGATTTTCTGGTGCCCGCCTGTGACCGGTTTCCGGAAATACTGCTGCAGCGCTGCGCAGCCACCCTCCTGAATGAACTAATGCAGGAGATTGACGGCTGGAGCTTTATTGTTCCCGTCAGCGGTTACCGCTCTCTGGAAGAACAGCAGCGTATATGGGACGATTCCCTCAGGGATAACGGAGAAGAATTTACCAGAAAGTACGTGGCAGTGCCCGGCCACAGCGAGCATCAGACCGGGCTTGCCATCGACCTTGGGCTGAAGGCAGAACACATTGACTTCATTCGTCCGGATTTCCCATACAGCGGCATCTGTCAGACCTTTCGGGAAAAAGCGCCAAAATACGGCTTTATTCTTCGTTATCCTGCCGGCAAAGAAAAGAAAACCGACATCGGCCACGAGCCCTGGCACTTCCGCTATGTGGGCACACCTCACGCACAGGTCATGACGGAAGCGGATTTGACACTGGAAGAGTATATGGAATTTATTCGGCATTTTCCCTATGGCGGCAGGCCGTACCTGACACAAAGCGGCTCCCGGCAGGTGCGCATCAGCTATTTCCCCGCCAAGGCGGGCACGGACTTCTCCGGAAAGCCTCTTGAAGATCCTGACAGAGACGATGCCGGAGTGTCTCTCGAAAGCCTTCCTCAGATCCTTTCCGCAGATTTTCCCTGCACCGTCTCCGGCAACAACATCGACGGCTTTATTCTCACGGAATATATCTGCCGCTCTTGATACTCTGTCATTCATGACAACGATGTTTCCTTTGGCAAAGCCGTATGGCGCATGCCCTGATTCCCGCTATATTCTGTTGATACAGCAGAATGACTGATTATGAGAGGACGATTTTATTATGAAGACACAAAAGTATTATGGCTGGCTTGACCGCTTCCGGCTCATTGCCGCCTTTCTTGTCATTGCCATCCATACATCTCCCCTGGCCTCCTTCAACGGGGCTGCGGATTTCTTTTTCACCAGGGTTCTGGCCAGAGTGGCGGTCCCTTTCTTTTTCATGGTCACGGGGCATTTTACCCTTAACCGTTCCTCCTGGAAGCGCTCTCTCACAAAAATGTGCCTGCTTTACGGCCTGTCCGTTCTGCTCTATCTGCCTTTGGGAATTTACGCAGGGCATTACCGGGAACTTTCCTTTACGGAAGTACTGAAAATGTTACTGTTTGACGGCACCTTTTATCATTTATGGTATTTTCCCGCCTGTATTTTAGGTGTACTTCTGGTAAGCCTGCTTCGCCGCTTTTTCAGCCTTAAATGTGTCACCGTCATCTCTGCTTTTCTGTATGTTGTCGGCCTGTTCGGCGACAGCTATTTCGGACTGGCGGAAAAAATACCTGTTCTGCATACCATATATGAATCTATGTTCCAAGTCTTTTCCTACACCAGAAACGGCCTTTTTCTGGCCCCCCTGTTTCTGGTACTGGGAGTATGGGCCGGGAAATTATTGACATTCCCCGTTTCCCGTCTGCGCTCTGTCTCCGCGGCAGGCACAGCCCTTGCCCTCTCCTTCGCCGCCATGACGGCGGAAGCCTTCCTTCTCCGCCATTTTGAGCTGCAGCGCCATGACAGCATGTATTTGTTCCTTGTGCCCACTGTGTTTTTCCTGTATCTGCTGCTGTCAGCCCTGCCGGAGGTTCCTTCCCGCAAGAATCTGCGCACTGCTGCCATGTGGATTTATATCCTGCATCCCGCTTTTATTGTGGTGGTTCGCGGATTAGCAAAAGTGCTGCACCTTACTGCTCTTTTGGTGGACAACAGCCTGCTGCATTATCTGGCCGTGGCACTGCTGTCCGCAGGAGCCGGGGTTATTTTTGCATGGCTTCCCGGAAAAATATCAAAGGCACGATCCGGCAAAGCCTCCGCGGACGGCTCCAAAGCCGCACAGGCTGCATTTTCTGCCGCTTTCTGCCACACCCCGCACCGGGCCTGGATCGAGCTGGATCTGCACGCTCTGGAACACAATGTCTTATTTCTGCAGTCCCTTCTTCCCGAAGGCTGCCGGCTGATGCCCGCAGTAAAGGCAAATGCCTACGGTCACGGCGCCGTTCCCGTCGCAACGGAGCTAAACCGTCTGGGTATCCGCTCCTTCTGCGTCGCCTGCGCGTCAGAGGGCATTGAGCTTCGGAATGCCGGAATCAACGGAGAAATCCTGATCTTAGGCTACACCCCTCCCGAGCAGCTCCCCCTGCTGCAGCAATACCATCTCTCACAGACCATACTGGATTTCGCCTACGCGGAAAGTTTAAGCAGGAGCGGCGTCCGGCTCCATGTGCATATCGCCGTTGACACCGGAATGCACCGGCTGGGAATCCGCTGTGAGGAGATAGAGCAAATTGCCGCCGTGTATACGTTCCGAAATCTTGCTGTGGATGGAATTTATACCCACCTTTCCGCCTGTGACTCTGATTCTCCGGAAAGCCGTACCTTTACGGAATGCCAGATTGCCGCTTTCGTACAGGCAACAGAGACGCTGAAAGCAAGAGGCTGTCCCTGCAGGGGGCTACATCTGCTTTCCAGTTATGGCATATTCAATTACCCTCAGGCTGCCGGGGATTATGTGCGTCCCGGCATTGCTCTTTACGGACTGTTGAGCAGTGACAAAGATTCCCGTCGAATCCTGTCCGGAAAGGACGAAAGCGCCGCCCCCTCGTCTCTTCGCCCTGTGCTGTCCCTGAAAGCCCGGGTGGCTTCCCTGCGTACCCTGCACGAAGGGGAAGCCGCCGGATACGGACTTGCCTTTATTGCAGACCGGGAAATGAAGCTGGCCGTCCTTTCCATTGGTTATGCCGACGGTCTGCCCCGGGCTCTTTCCGACGGAAACGGCCGCGTCCTGATCAACGGATACAGCGCCCCCATTCTGGGCCGGATCTGCATGGACCAGACCCTGGCAGATATAAGTGAAATCCCAGAGAAAAAAGTGGCCCCGGGAGATACCGCTGTCCTGATCGGCCGCTCCGGCTCGCTGGAAATCACTGCCGGAGAGCTTGCCGAACGCTGCGGCACCATCACCAATGAAATTTTAAGCCGCCTGGGCGAACGGCTGGAGCGGGCATAAAACTCTTTTAAGAAGAACTTTTTTATTGACAGGTATCATATTTTATGCTATGATTATCACACATATCTGGGAAACATTTCAGACCATTTCGGTTGACAATCCCTGTATGAGCATGGAATAAGGACATTCCACAAAATATGGCGGATTGCAGGAATGGTGTGACAGAAAGGATTTATCCTCGCAGGCAATAAGCCGGATGCCGTATTCTACCATGGAAAAATGATAGCAAGAAGCCTGAATTCCGGTATTGATTATGAT
>CAZAMX010000127.1:0-551 GCA_964486095.1 uncultured Acetatifactor sp.
TGGCAGTCAGATTACCATATAGATCCAGCTGTATGGTGTAATACGGAAAAGGCACATCCTCCTGCATTTCATTGGGGAGACGCAGCAGAAACGGATTGTCGGAAATATTCTGCATCATGGCAACGCTGCCGGTTTCCAGATTCCTTTTGGTAAAAAAATAGATCATGGACATAATACTGCAGAGCATAACGGTTACTATGCTCATGATAACTATTGTAAACTTATGACGAAGTTTTCCGGTCATGATTGGTCCACCTCCAAATGATACCCCATTCTGCGGACGGCCTCAATGCGGATATTGGAACCGATGCTGCTAAGCTTTTTCCGCAGAAATCCTACATAAACCTCCACATGATTTTCCACTGCATCCGAATCATATCCCCATACCCTTGCAAGGATGACCTCCTTGGCAAGATTGCGGCTTCCGGATTGGAGCAGAAAGCGCATAACATCAAATTCTCTGGCCGATAAGCGTATGGAATTTGCGCCGCATATCAACATTCCGGAAGACAGATCCAAAGAGGTATTGCCGTAAACCATTTCATTTACCT
>CAZAMX010000127.1:561-830 GCA_964486095.1 uncultured Acetatifactor sp.
CTGACGGCGCAGCAGAGCGTTGATACAGGCCAGCAGCTCTCTGGTGTCAAAGGGTTTGGACAGATAATAATCAGCACCGGCATTTAACCCTGTGATACGGTCTTCCAAACCTGATTTCGCGGTCAGCATCAGGATTGGCGTCCCACATTTTTTTGCGCGTACTTTTCTGGCAACTTCATAGCCGTTCATCCCGGGCATCATCACGTCCAGGATCAGAAGATCATATATTCCCAGCTCTGCGTATTCTTCGCCGGTTTCTCCGTCATATG
>CAZAMX010000127.1:840-6732 GCA_964486095.1 uncultured Acetatifactor sp.
GAATCTGCCAGCAGTTTTTCGTCTTCGATTATAAGAATTTTCATAATACTGTCTCCTATCAAGATTATAGTACTTATTAAAGCTGAAATATAGCTGAAAGAAAAGATATTTCCGAAAAAATTTTCTTTTCAGTTTTTCAGTATGGTTTCAGTATGGATGCTTAAAGTGGTATTCATGGAAGGTAAGGGGGGAAATGAAACTTGGCAGGAGGGATTTTATGAAGTTGTTGCTGGCGGAAGATGAAAGGGCCTTGTCTGAGGTACTGGTGACGGTTTTAAAGAGAAACGGTTATTCCGTGAAAGCTGTCTATGACGGGAAATCGGCTCTGAGACAACTGGAATCGGAAATTTTTGACGGGGCGATATTGGATGTTATGATGCCGGAAACGGACGGTATTACCGTTTTAAGGACGCTGCGGGAAGACGGGAATAACATACCGGTCATGATATTGACGGCGAAATCCGAGATTGAAGATAAGGTAACCGGTTTCGAGAACGGAGCCAATGATTACCTGCCGAAGCCCTTTGATACCAGAGAGCTGCTGGCTCGGATCGGGGCGACGATGCGGATACAGAATTTTCAAAGGGATGAAACTTTAAAAGCAGGAAATATCAGACTGAAATGTACAACACTGGAGATAAGCTCAGAAAGCAGCAGCTTTCGGCTTTCAGGAAAGGAATTGCAGATGATGAGGTTGTTTATGACGAATCCCGGCGTTCCCATCCCGGCGGAAACCTTTCTGGACAAGGTCTGGGGATCACAGAGCAGAACGGAAGCGCCGGCTGTCCATGCGTATGTCGCCTTTTTGCAGAAAAAACTGAGTGCGCTGCATGCGGACATACAAATTTATGAGATTGAAAAAGAGATTTATCAGCTGGAGGCAGTCAAGTCATGACAGATGAAGAATTTTATGGGCATACGCATTGTGTGTGGATTTGTAGATGATGTTTATAAAATTGCCGGATGGCTGGAGACAAGGAAAGAGCTGGAGATCATTGAGTCTAAGGATTATATTGCATGGCCGAAGCCTAACGGGTATCGGAGCTACCATATATGTCTGCGTATTTGTGAGGGCAGGGCAGCCGGAGTACCGGCGGAAATACAGATACGAACAATGGCTCTTGATTTCTGGGCTACGCTGGAGCATCAGTTGAAATATAAGCGGGAAATCCCGTGTGAGAAACTGATTCGTTCAGAGCTGAAAAGATGTGCGGATGAAATTGCCGCCACGGATATATCCATGCAGACCATTCGGGATATGCTGGAAAGCGGATTTTGCGAGGAAAATGCCAAGGACACAGAATGTTCATAGTTTTGTTCGATATTTTCAGCTTCATTTCAACCCTGCATCCTATAATGTGGAAACAGATACATCAGCAGAAGGAGGATTGAAATGATAACAGTAGAACATCTGACAAAGCGTTACGGCGATTTTACGGCTGTAAGCGACCTGTCCTTTGAGATTGAAGAAGGGCATGTCTATGGCTTTTTGGGTCCGAACGGTGCCGGAAAATCCACGACAATGAATATCATGACCGGATGCCTGTCCGCCACGTCAGGACATGTAAAAATTGACGGACATGACATCTTTGAAGAACCTGACCGGGCGAAAAGGCTCATAGGCTATCTGCCGGAACAGCCGCCGCTCTATATGAATGAGACGCCCCTGGAATATCTGAAATTTGTGGGGGAGGCAAAGGGCTTGAGAGGACGGGAGCTGGCCGGACAGATTGCTTCCGTGGTAGAAAAGACCAGGCTTGAAGAGGTACAAAACCGCTTGATCTCAAAGCTTTCCAAAGGGTTCAGACAAAGGGTGGGAATTGCTCAGGCGCTGCTGGGGAATCCCAGGGTTATCATTCTCGACGAGCCTACAGTGGGACTCGATCCGCTTCAGATCATCGAAATCCGTGATTTGATCAGGCAGCTTGGACAGGAACACACCGTGATTTTAAGCTCGCATATTCTATCGGAGGTGCAGGCAATCTGTGAAAAAGTGCTTATCATTGCAAAGGGAAGGATTGTGGCATTCGACGAGCCGGGAAACCTGGAAAAACTGTTGACGGCTGCCAATACGGTTTCCTTTGTGGCCGAGGCGTCGGAAAAGGAAATTGAAGAAATTCTGGAGGAAATAGAAGCGGCGGCCGACTGGCAGACGGAAGAAAGGGGAGACGGCAGCGCTCGCGTGGAGGTGCGGATTGAAACCGGAGAGCCGACAGCTCTATGTCGTGCTATTTTTACTGCCTTTGCCGAAAAGAAAAAAGTGCTTCTGGAACTGACCTCCAAAAAGGCAAATCTGGAGGATGTATTTATCGAGCTGACGGAAGGAGCGATTGTGGGAGCGGAGCGGGCGGAAGACGGAAATAAGAAAGAAAAATTCGATAGAGACAGCGCGAAAGACGACGAAAACGGAAAAAACGAGATAAAGAAGAATGACATAATGAAGGACGGAATACAGGAAAGCGGGGTGACGGACAGATGATCGCTGTGTTAAAGCATGAATTATCAAATTATTTTCATTCTCTGACAGCTTATATTTTCGGGGCATTTCTGCTGGCCTTCGTAGGGATAGGAGCCATGATTTATAATATCCAGCAGGCAGTGGCAAATTTTGAGTACGTCTTAAGCTTTGTCAGTCTTGTATTTGTGGTGATCATTCCCGTTCTGACAATGCGCGTGATTGCCGAAGAGCGGAAACAGAAAACAGACCAGCTGTTATATTCGCTGCCGATCACCACTACCCAGGTAGTGATCGGAAAATATCTGGCCTTATTGGTTATTTACCTGATTCCGCTGTGCATTGTTTCCGTATATCCTTCTATTTTTGCACAATACGGAGAGGTATATCTGCTCACCTCTTACGGTTCCATCCTTGCTTTTTTTGTCATGGGGGCAGCGCTGATTGCAATCGGTACGTTTATCTCTTCCTTGACAGAAAATCAGGGACTGGCAGCAGGAATTGCAATACCGGTAATGCTGTTGAATTATTACAGCGTCAGCCTGGCGGAGCATGTTTCCGCCACAGCCCTTGGGTCAGCGGCGGCGTTGTGCGTTTTAGGTGCCCTGCTGGGACTGTTGATGTTTATACTTACCAAAAGCAAAAAAATGGCATATGGGACCGCGGTTGTCCTGATTGCTGCGGTAGGCGCCGTTTATTTCCTGAACGGCGGAGTATTTGAAGGCCTTCTGCCGGGAATTATGAAGAAGCTGTCGCTCTTTGAGAGGTTTTATTCCTTTGTATCCGGCGTGTTTGATTTGTCGGCCATTATTTATTACATAACCGTGATTGCCTTTTTCCTGTTTTTAACGGTGCAGTCGCTGGAGAAAAGGAGGTATAACTGATGAAGGGAAAACAGATTCAAAACCGTATTGCCCTTCAGGGCGGGACTTATTCGCTGGCGGTTACGGCCATTGTGCTTGCGATTCTGATCGCGGTAAATATTTTTGTGTCCGCCCTGCCCACAACGCTGACGCAGTATGACATCAGTTCTGCCAAGCTGTATTCCGTCACCAGTAATACAAAGGCAGTGGTAAACGCCCTGGAGAAGGACGTGACGATTTACTGGATTGTGCAGGCCGATAAAGAGGATGACATTATGGAAAATTTGCTGGGCAAATATGAAAGTCTGTCGGAACATATTGAAGTGGTAAAAAAGAATCCGGACATTTATCCCACGTTTGCACAGCAGTATACCTCGGAAACGGTACAGAATAACAGTTTGGTGGTGGAATGCGGAGAGCGCAGCCGTTTTATTGGCTATGAGGATATTTATCTTTACGAAGCAAATATGAGCTCTTATTCCTATGATGTTTCCTTTGACGGGGAGGGTGCAATCACTTCGGCGATTGATTATGTAGTGAGCGAGGATCTGCCCAAATTATATATGCTGGAGGGGCACGGGGAGGAAGATCTTCCGTCGGCCTTCAGAGAACAGTTGGAAAAGGAGAATACAGACTGGAGTACGTTTTCCCTGTTGACGGCGGATGCTATTCCGGAGGATGCGGACGGCATCCTGATTTATGCGCCGTCCAGCGATCTGTCGGAAGAAGAAAAAGAGTTGTTGGCGGAATATGTGTCCGGCGGGGGTCAGCTGATGGTAATGGCCGGTCCCACGGAAGACGGGACATTGACAAACCTCTATAGTATCCTGGCGGATTATGGTATAGAGGCGGTAGAAGGGATTGCCATAGACACTGACAGGGGACATTTTGCTTTTCAGGCGCCCTATGTGCTACTGCCGGATATTGCAGACAGTGAGATTACCAATCCTTTGATTGAAGAGCGGTATTATGCCATTATGCCTATATCCCAGGGGCTTATTGTGGGAGCGGATACCGGTGCGGCCACAGTGACCGAGCTGCTTACCACATCGGGAGCTTCTTTCAGCAAAACAGCAGGGTATGCGCTGTCCTCCTATGAAAAGGAGGAAGGGGATATTGACGGTCCCTTTGCGGTGGCGGTATCTGTAGAAACTCAGACGGGAGGAAAGATCCTATGGTTTGCTTCATCGCTGTTTTTGAATGATATGTATAATGCCTATTCCTCGGGGGCAAACCTTGATTTGGCAATGAATGCCGTATCCTCCATGATCGGGGAAACGGAAGCGGTATCCATACGGAGCAAATCACTGAACTATAACTACCTTACGATTAGTGATGCTACAGCTTCTCTCTTAAAAACAATGATGATCGCCGTATTCCCCCTTGTGTATCTGGGAATTGGAATTTGTGTAATCGTAAGAAGGAGGATCCGGAATGAAGCGAGGTAAGAAAATAGGTATATTATCCGGTATGCTTTGCTGCATCAGTCTGGCGGCTTTCGGTGTAAGCAGGTATGAACAACGAAAAGAACAGATTAAAAACAGTGATGAGATCATACTGGAGGTAGCGGGGGACGAAGTAAAGACACTTTCCTGGGAATGCAGTACGGGCTCCTTTGCTTTCCACAGGGATGAAAACGGAGCATGGCTTTATGATACGGATGAAGCCTTTCCGGTGAATGAAGAAAAGATAGGGGAATTGCTGGAGCAGTTCCGGGAATTTGGAGTTTCCTTTATCATTGAAGAAGTGGAGGACTGGGAACAGTATGGCCTGGATGAGCCTGTCTGTACCATCCGCCTGGAAACGGATGGCGAATCTTATGAAATTCTGTTGGGCGGATACAGCTCCATGGATTCCGAGAGATATGTATCAATTGGTGACGGCAGTGCATATCTGGTCAAAAACGATCCTTTGGAGTCGTTTGAAATTGAGATCAGTGATCTAATCCGGCATGATGAGATTCCCAAGCTTAAGGATGTGACGCAGCTGCAGTTTTCCGGGGAGACATCCGAGCGTATCTTTTATGAAGAAGACAGTACGTCCTCATATTATGCGGGAGACGTCTATTTTATGGAACAGGGGGATCATTCCAGACCTCTTGATACGGGCAGGGTAAATGACTACCTGAATACCATAAAGAACCTTAACTTGAAAGATTATGTAAACTATGACGCGGCTAAGGAGGATCTGGCTCAGTATGGGTTAGATGCGCCGGTGCTTTCGCTTTCCCTCGATTATGTCACGGTTGAAGAGGGAACGGAGGAAGAAAAAGAGGAAACCTTTATCCTGAATATCGGACGTGATCCGGCAGAGCAGGGAAAGAGAGGGACAGAGGAAGCCGAAGGGGAAAAAACAGAAGAAGCGGAAACGGGAGCAGAGGCGGCTGCTGAAGCTGTGACAGCTTTTGCAAGGATTGGGGAGTCAAAGATTATTTATCGGATTACCTCAGAACAATACAGTAAGCTGATGGATATGACTTATGATTCCCTGCGCCATCAGGAAATATTTTGGGCTGATTTTTCAGATATATATCTGGTTGAGATAACGCTGGAGGGTGTAACGTATACCATTACC
>CAZAMX010000128.1:0-6658 GCA_964486095.1 uncultured Acetatifactor sp.
TTACCTAGGTGAACTTTACGTCATTACCTCTGGCAATGTTGATTCGTACCATCATGTTGCTGGCAAGCAGGGTACCCTGTCCTCCTACGCCTACGATCATAATACTTTTTGTTTCCATCATATAACCAAGCCTTTCCGTAACCTAATATATTCTCTATAACGCGCCAAATTTGCACAGCTGCCTGCAGACTCCGCAGCCTACGCAGAGGGTAGTGTCAATCTTTACCTTTCCGTTTTCCATGCTGATGGCAGGGCAGCCGATGTTCATGCAGGCCTTACAGCCCTTACACTTTTCCGGATCGGCACAGATGGGGCCGGGATGCTTTACATATTTTAACAGTGCGCAGGGACGGCGGGAAATAATGACGGAAGGCTCCTTTACTGCAAGCTCTTCCTTCAGGGCCGTCTCGCAGGCTTCCATGTCATAAGGATCCACTACGCGTACCCGCTTGATGCCCACGGCGCGGCAGAGGCTCTCCAGGTCGATCTTCGTACAGGGGTCCCCCTTCAGGTTGTAGCCGGTGGTAGGATTCTGCTGATGTCCGGTCATGCCGGTGATGGAATTATCCAGGATAATCACCGTGGAGTTTGATTCGTTGTAGGCAATATTGATCAGGCCGGTGACACCGGAGTGGATGAAGGTGGAGTCACCGATAACCGCCACGGTTTTTCCTGCATTTCCCTCTTCTCCGGCTTTGACAAAGCCGTGAAGACCGGAGACGGAAGCACCCATACATATAGTCGTGTCGATGGCGCCAAGGGGCGGTACCGCTCCCAGAGTATAACAGCCGATGTCGCCCAGCACCGTCAGCTTCATTTTTTTCAGCACATAAAAGATACTGCGGTGCGGACAGCCGGCGCACATTACCGGCGGCCTTCCGGGAATATCTTCATCAAGGGAAGGGCCGGTCTGTACCGTGCCGCCCAGCTTCTCCCTGACCAGATTCTGGCTCAGCTCTCCGATATTGGGAAACAGTTCCTTTCCGGATACGGAAAGGCCAAGGTTTCTGCAGTGAGTTTCAATAAAGCCGTCCAGCTCTTCCACCACTACAAGCTTTTGCACGGAAGCGGCAAAGTCCTTTATTTTCTGTTCCGGCAGGGGCCAGATCATGCCCAGCTTCAGAACGGGATATGTATTGCCGAAGGCCTCCTTCACATATTGATAGCTGGTGGAAGAAGTGATGATACCCAGAGAGGTATCCTCTCCGGGCTCCACCCGGTTGATCCCGGCTGTCTCCGCCCAGGCCGCCAGGGCTTTGGTGCGCGCTTCCACCACCGGATGCTGCCTTTTGGCGTTAGCCGGCATCATGATATATTTACCGGGATTTTTCTCGTATTTTTTTTGTTCCGGCACCAATCGTTCTCCTGTTTCCACGACACTCTGCGAATGGCTGACCCGGGTACACATTTTGATTAAAACAGCCGTATCGAACTTTTCGGAAAGCGTAAAAGCTAGCTTTGCAAATGCAAGAGCTTCGGCAGAATCGGCAGGCTCCAGCATGGGAAGCTTTGCCGCCCGGGCATAATGGCGGGAATCCTGTTCGTTTTGAGAGCTGTGCATACCGGCATCGTCAGCCACGCCGATTACAAGTCCGGCATTCACACCGGTATAGGAAATGGTAAAAAGCGGATCTGCCGCCACGTTCAACCCCACATGTTTCATGGCGCAAAAGCTTCTCTTCCCGGCAAGGGACGCGCCGAAGGCCGCCTCCAGGGCAACCTTTTCATTGGGCGCCCATTCCGCGTACAGCTCATCATATTTTGCCGCGCACTCGGTAATCTCCGTGCTGGGAGTTCCCGGGTAGCTGGATACAAAGCTGCATCCAGCCTCATAAAGGCCTCTGGCAACTGCTTCGTTGCCCAGCATCAATGTTTTCATCTGTCCTCTCATTCCGCCCGGGGAAGGTATGTTCCCTTGCATGGGCATTGAAAATTTACTTATCACCGATAGAATCCGTCACCAAAACCGTTACCTTCTTCTCGTAGCAGGAGAAAATCTCAGTCAGTCTTTCCTGCGGCGGCGCCTTGGTAAACAGACTTACCACCGGCACAATCACAAGTCCTGCCAGCATACAAAAGGCACCGGCGTTGATGGGCGACTGCAGGTATGCAGGAAAAGCAGGGCGAAAGAAAATATTTGCCAGCATTACTACCGAAGAAAATAAAAAGCTTACCCAGCAGGCCGCTTTTGTGGTTCGCTTCCAATATAGGCCGTAGAGGAAGGGCGCAAGGAACGCGCCGGCCAGAGCCCCCCAGCTTACGCCCATGAGCTGAGCAATAAAGGTGACATTGGAATGGTACTGAATCAGCGCCAATACAACGGAAATGGCAATAAACACCACCAGAAGTCCGCGCATCCATCTGACCTGTTTCTTTTCATCCATCTCTTTTATTATATTACCTTTAATAAAGTCCAGCGTCAAGGTGGAGCTTGATGCCAAAACCAGGGAGGAAAGGGTGGACATGGATGCGGAAAGCACCAAAATCACAACCACGGCGATAAGGATTGTGGGAAGTCCTGAAAGCATGGCAGGCACCACGGAGTCGTAGCCGTTTGCGTCAATATTTACTTTGTCGCTGAAAAGCCGGCCGAAGCCGCCGAGAAAATAACAGCCCCCCGCAACAATCAGGGCAAAAACGGTAGAAATAATCATCCCTTTGTTGATGGCGCTTTCGCTTTTGATGGCATAAAATTTCTGTACCATCTGGGGCAGCCCCCAGGTGCCAAGGCTGGTGAGGATCACCACGCCCAGAAGTCCGGCGGGATCCGGTCCAAAGAAGGAGTTAAACACTCCCGGCGCGGAAGAAACGGTTGGATCACTTACCGCCGCAAGCTTTTCCAGGGCAGCCGAAAATCCGCCCTGACTGTTTAAAACTGCGGCGATCACGGCAATAATACCGAAGATCATGATGATACCCTGAATAAAATCATTGATGGCAGTGGCCATATAGCCCCCGGCTATGACGTATATTCCGGTGAGTACCGCCATGACGATTACACATACGCTGTAGTCAATATCAAAGGCCATGCCGAAAAGGCGGCTCAGGCCGTTGTAGAGGCTGGCGGTGTAAGGGATCAGAAAGATAAAGATGATTGCCGAGGCTGCCAGCTTTAAAGGCTTGCTGCCAAAGCGCTGTCCGAAAAATTCCGGCATAGTGGCACTGTTTAGATGCTGGGTCATAATGCGGGTGCGCCGTCCCAGCACGGCCCAGGCCAGAAGAGAACCTAAAAATGCGTTTCCTAAGCCCGCCCAGGTGGCGGCAATACCGTACTTCCAGCCAAACTGCCCCGCATAGCCCACAAAAACCACTGCGGAGAAATAGCTGGTTCCGTAGGCAAAAGCGGTAAGCCAGGGGCCCACGCTCCGGCCCCCCAGCACAAAGCCGTTTACGTCAGTGGCATGGCGGCGGCAGTATAAGCCGATGCCGATCATCACGCCGAAGAAGACAATCAGCATGATAAGCTTGATAAAAAGATCCATGTAAGTACCTCCCGGTTTTCTCTAATTGTTAAGCTGCGCTTCCACCAGACTGCCATGGCAGTACCGTTCCCTGAGAAGCGGTTTCTCTATTTTACCCGTAGGATTTCTTGGTACTTTATCAAAAATGATTTTTCTGGGCCGCTTGTATCTGGGAAGTTCTTTGCAGAATTCCTGGATTTCCTCCTCCGAACAGGAAATGCCTTCTTTCAGCTCGACGATGGCTGCGGCGATTTCTCCCAGTCTGGCATCCGGCAGTCCGATCACGGCCACATCCTTAATCTTTTCGCTGCGCCGCAGAAAATCCTCGATCTGCACCGGGTAGAGGTTTTCCCCTCCGGAGATGATAACGTCCTTTTTCCGGTCCACCAGATAGATAAAGCCGTCCTCGTCCATGCGTGCCATATCCCCTGTGTAAAGCCATCCGTCTTTTAAGACTTCTGCCGTTGCTTCGGGATTTTTATAATAGCAGAGCATGACCCCCGGTCCGTGGACGATCAGTTCGCCAACTTCCCCTTGAGCAGTCTCCCTTCCCTGCTCGTCTACGATCCGGGCCTGCCAGTGATAGCCTGGTTTGCCGATGGCTCCTACCTTATGTATATTTTCCACACCCAGGTGAACACAGCCGGGGCCGATGGATTCGCTGAGGCCGTAGTTTGTATCGT
This sequence comes from uncultured Acetatifactor sp., assembly GCA_964486095.1. Classification (GTDB taxonomy): domain Bacteria; phylum Bacillota; class Clostridia; order Lachnospirales; family Lachnospiraceae; genus Acetatifactor. The sequence continues at coordinate 4,145 of CAZAMX010000128.1, forward strand.
ACTGATGATGAGGGAAATGCTTTTTCCAGCGCTGAATCAGGCTGGGGGGAACGGGCTGGGCGCCGATGTGCATTAACCGCCACTGTTCCAGCAGGTAATGCTCCATGTCCACCTTGCCGGAGTCAATGGCATCCAGAAGATCCTGCGCCCAGGGTACCAAAAGCCAGACCAGGGTGCATTTTTCCTCCGTGACTGCCCGGAGAATCCATTCCGGCTTCACGCCCCGAAGCAGCACCGCCTTGCCTGCCGTAATCAGGGAGCCGAACCAGTGCATTTTTGCTCCGGTGTGATAAAGAGGCGGGATACAGAGGAACACGTCCTCCTTTGTCTGGCCGTGATGGTTCTGCTCCGTCTCGCAGGAAGAGCGCAAAGCCCGGTGGTTATGCAGGATGGCCTTGGGAAAGCCCGTGGTACCGGAAGAAAAATAGACAGCCGCGTAATCCGTCTCTTCCAGAGCAACGGGAGGGGCGCTGGAAGAGCAGAAGCCCATCAGCTTCAGACAGTCCTCCGTGTAAGCAGGGCCGTCCGGCCCCGGAAAGAACATGATCCGCATTCCCGTCAGCTGATCCGCTATGGTATCCATGCGGCTCACAAACTCCGGTCCGAAGACCAGGACCTCAACATCCGCAAGCTCCAGGCAGTATTTGATTTCTTCCGCGGAGTAGCGGAAGTTCATGGGCACGGCCACACAACCCGCTTTCAGAATACCGAAATACACAGGCAGCCACTCCAGACAATTCATCATCAGGATCCCCACCTTAGTCTCCCGTTCCACGCCCCGGCTTAACAGCAGGTTGGCAAAGCGGTTGGCCCGTCTGTCAAAGTCCGCCCAGCTTAATTCCCGGCGGTAGGGGGTGCCCTTTGCCGCGCTCTCGATCAGGCTGGCCTCCCGCCAGGTTACCGCGTTGTCACGTTCCTGAGAGGGATTCAGCTCCACAAGAGCCGTATCCGAGCCGTACAGGCGGGCGTTCCGCTCCAAAAAATCCGTAATTACCATGATATTCTCCTTTTTCTCTTGTTGCAGGTGGCATTATGACCGGCCGTCGCTGATGACATATCCGTTCATGGTGGCGTGGGCCACATAGGTTCCCAGCTCGTCCTTGATATCCACTGTATAAAGTGCGGTGGTTCGTCCACTCCTTAGGCAGGAAGCCTCCGCCGTCAGCCGTTTTCCCTTTGCGGGGGCCAGAAAGGAAATGGAAACCTGCTGACTGACCGTTTTTTTCTCGGAGTATCCGTTGGCCGCAACGGCGCAGGCAATATCCGCCAGGGTAAAAACGGCGCCTCCCATGGGAACATTGTTTTCGTTCATATGCCGCTTTTCCAGAACCAGAGAGCATACTGCTCTTCCGGGCTCCGCAGAATCAATGACCACGCCCGTAGTATCCATGGCAAAGTGATCGTTTTGAAAACGTTGACGAATTTCTTCTAAACTTGGCATAAACAGTTTCCTTTCCGGAATGAATAATGAATCAGTCATAATAATTCAGTCATGTTTACCACTTTACCACTTTTACTTATTAAAGTCAAGAAGGGCAGAATATTGCCGAGCAATTATAAAATTTTGATTGCATGAAAATGAATCTTATGTCATACTATCTGCATGGGGAAACCATAGAGCCAAAGGCGGCTTTATCCTTCCGGAATTTTAAGGAGGGTATAACAGCCCTCCGGACGAAAGAAAGGAGGGTGGTGCAATGTATGTTACATATCAGGATTTAATCCAGATAGGAATACTCATTGTGGCCCTTGTTCATCTGGTTTATCAGATTTACAAGGGCAAAAAGAAATAGCCGCCACTACCCACAATAGTGACGGCTGACCTCATATGAGGTTAAGCTTGTTTTACGAAAGAGGGGTAAAGCCGCTTCTATGGCTTTCCCTTTCTGTTTGTAATATAGCATATCCGGCAGCAGGAATCAAGAGTCAAATGTAAATTTGAATTGCACGAAAATGAATCTTATGTTACACTATCTGCATGGGAAAACCATAGAGCCAAAGGCGGCTTTACCCTTCCGGAATTTTATGGAGGGTATAACAGCCCTCCGGACGAAAGAAAGGAGGGTGGTGCAATGTATGTTACATATCAGGATTTAATCCAGATAGGAATACTCATTGTGGCCCTTGTTCATCTGGTTTATCAGATTTACAAGGGCAAAAAGAAATAGCCGCCACTACCCACAATAGTGACGGCTGACCTCATATGAGGTTAAGCTTGTTTTACGAAAGAGGGGTAAAGCCGCTTCTATGGCTTTCCCTTTCTGTTTGTAATATAGCATATCCGGCAGTAGGAATCAAGAGCCAAATACAAAATATTCTATGAAATATTCACCAATATTCAATATATTCAACAGTTAACACCGCCATGAGAAATGATTGGTTACCGTGGTTAATGTTTGCAACCGAATAAAAGGCATGATATAATAAAGCGGTGATAATAAAAGGCCGGATACAAAAGAAAGAAAAGGTGGCGGAATTTGAAGAAGACGCTGGGAGAGCTGCTGCAGGAGACAA
>CAZAMX010000129.1:0-2373 GCA_964486095.1 uncultured Acetatifactor sp.
AGAGGTTTCCGGCGATGTATCGGAGGATACGCAGTCAAACGTACCGGAGGTTTCGGTTCCCGAAACGAATATCGAGCCCGAATCCGATGCGCCCGAATCGGATGAGCCTGTTGCCGATACGTCCGCTGTTCCCGGCAGCTGGGCAGTGTATTGGTATCTCTGCGGCAGCGACCTGGAAAGTAAAAACGGCTTCGCCAGCATTGACCTTAATGAGATGATGGCAGTGCAGCTGCCCGAGAATGTCAATATAGTCATTCAGACCGGCGGTGCCACTGTCTGGCAGAATGAGTATATGGATCCTGCAAAGCTGCAGAGATGGCTGTTTAACAGCGAGGGCCTGCAGTTGTTGGATGAGCAGGAGTCTGCCAACATGGGCGAGGCGCAGACGCTGTATGAGTTCCTGGCGTTTGCCAACGCCAACTATCCTGCAGAAAGGGTAGCAGTCACCTTCTGGAACCACGGAGGCGGCTCTGTGAGCGGGGCGGCATTCGACGCGCTCTATGAAATGGATTCCCTGGATCTGGCGGAAATGTATCAGGCTTTTGACGCAGTCTGGCCAGCGGATAAGGAGAACCCGGCCCTGGAAATGGTAGGCTTTGATACCTGTCTTATGGCCACGGTGGATGTGGCGTCCGTTTTTCAGAATTTTGCCAGATATTTGGTGGCCTCCGAAGAGCTAGAGCCGGGCAACGGCTGGTATTATACCGGCTGGCTGGGAGAGCTTGCAAAGAATCCGGCTATGGAGGGGGATGAGCTGGGGATTGCCATCTGCAATTCCTTTTATGAGGGCTGCGAGGCAGCGGGCACTCAGGATCAGACGACTTTGTCCGTCACCGATCTGACGAAACTGACTCCGCTTTTGGAGGCTTATGAAACATTTGGCCAGGAGGCTCTAGTGGCGGCGTCTCAGGATCCGGGCTTCTTTGCGGAGCTTGGCCGTGCGGCTGCCCAGAGCGAGAATTACGGAGGCAATACCAGGGAACAGGGCTACACCAATATGGTTGATATGGGTCATCTTGCCCGCCAGACCGCATGGATGCTGCCTTCTGCCCAGAGCGTATCTGATGCGCTGGCTGAGTGCGTGATCTATAAGGTGGGTGGTATTTACCGTGCCGAGGCTACCGGCTTAAGCTGCTTTTACCCTTACAGCGGAGATGTAAATGATTTCAACGGTTATGTCAGTATGGGCGAAGGCCTGGCCTTCAAGCATCTGTATGCTTATGGTCTTACCGGCGAGCTGGCCGAGGGCGGCGACGAATATTTGGCCGGGCTGGATGTGCAGGAGTTACCTAAGGTTGCTACGCTGGCTGATATGAACTGGGACGGTGCCCCTCTTGATTTGAACGAGGAAGGAAATGCTGTTCTGACGCTGGGCCCGGATGCGGATGCCGTGCTGGCGGGCATTGGTTTTTCCCTGTTCTACGTGGATGAAGAAAATGATCAGATGCTGCTGCTGGGCACCGATAACGACATGGAGGCAGATTGGGAAAACGGCGGGTTTTATTATCATTTCCGCGGTGTTTGGGGTGCCCTGGACGGTCATCTGGTCTATATGGAGCTTTCCTGCGAGGGCGATGATTACAACCTTTATTCCGTGCCGATTCTCTTAAACGGAGAAGCTTACAATCTGCAGGTGGCTTATGATTTCACGGCAGAGGCGTGGAGCATCCTGGGTGCATCCAAGGGATTGGACGAATCCGGTATGGCCAGCAAGGAACTGCGCCTGTTGGAAGAGGGTGATGTGATCACCGTCATCTGGAAGGCAGCTTCTTACAGCGGGGACGATGATTTTGAGATGTATGCTGCCGGAGAGCTGACAGTAAGCGCAAATACTGCTTTCGGTGAGGCACCTCTGTTTGACGGCAGATATTCCATGGTTTTTGAAATGTGGGATGCCGTAGGCAACTACGCAAGTTCGGATGCCGTTACCTTCGACTGTGCCGGCGGCGAGATTACCACAACGGTCTATGAGGATTGAAAATTGCCGCGGCTGCTGATAGAAGGTTCCGCATGATAAAACGCCCGGATGAATTAAGTTTCATCCGGGCGTTTCTGTGCGTGTTTGGCAATCCATGTTTTTTTGTACAATACCATAGCAAAGCAGATGAGGACAACTGCGGCTGCCGCTATGCAAAGAAGGAGTTTTTGCAGGGTATGTACGGTTTTATCACTGTTTGCTCCATACATCGGGGTGCCGGTCTCCGTATTGGTTCCGGGGGACGGGGACAGCTTCGCTGTTTGCCCGCTGGGTTTGTTATCGAGATCCGGGGATTGCTCCTGCTGCGGAGCTTTCGGCTCGTCTCCGAATGTCTTGGTGGTATCCCGGGCGGTCGAATCACTGCCCTGACTGCTGTCCGTGCCTTGGGTGGAATC
>CAZAMX010000129.1:2473-6649 GCA_964486095.1 uncultured Acetatifactor sp.
CTGTACGTTGGAATCACTGCCCAGGCCGCTGTCCGTGCCTTGGGTGGAATCCTGTACGTTGTAATTGCTGTTCTGGCCGCTGTCCGTGCCTTGGGTGGAATCCTGTACGTTGGAATCACTGCCCAGGCCGCTGTCCGTGCCTTGGGTGGAATCCTGTGTGTTGGAATTGCTGTTCTGACCGCTGTCCGTGTTTTGGGTAGAATCCTGTACCTTGGAATCACTGCCCGGGCCGCTGTCCGTGCCTTGGGTGGAATCCTGTACGCTGGAATCGCTGCCCAAGCCGCTGTCCGTGCCTTGCGGAGGATTCTGTGCATCCGGATCGTTGTCCGCCGGGTTCTGCGGCAGATTGGGACGCTGGCCCTCTGCTGTACTGTCATCTTTATTGTCTGAGCCCGCATTACATTCATTTCCCCCGGCACCGTCCAGCTTTGGCGGCTGGAGGGGAATCTCATAGGTGTCCGGAAAGGCCAGAATCAGCTGTTGTCCGTCATAAACGCCTCCTTCGATTTTAAGGCCTACCAGAAAGGGTACAGGTTCTTCCCCCGCGTTCCAGGCGGTCAGCCAGGAATGATAGGGTTCCTGATCCTCTGTCAATAGAAAGGTAAAGAGACTGCCGGCAGTGGAGGAAGGGGCGTTGACCGTTTCCGGCAGCAGAGGTTCGGGAACCTCTGTCCATGCCGATTCTCCCTCGGAAAGGGTATAGGCCCGGATGGCCGCAGCCCCGGTAGGTTTCAGGTCGAAGGCTATTTCCAGACCGGCGAAATAGCTATGCAGCGTCCCGGTTGGTTCTGCGTTTTCCGCAGCCACATTCAGAATCAGTCTGACCTCGTCATGTTCAACCTGTAACGGCTCCTTCAGCAAAAAAATGCCGACTGGGGTATTCAGCAGGGTCCCGGCAGGAACAATGATTTCCTCTGCGGCATCCTCGATGATCACGCTTTCCCCCGGAGTGAGACCGGACAGAGACAGAGGCTTCCAGGTGACGGGGCAGTCCACGGCGGCATCCGCAATAAAGTCAGTCCCCGCTAAAAGTTGAACTCCGATGGGAAGTGTATCCGGCAAAAGCGCGGATATGTCCTCCGATGTGGCATTGGCACTTACAGTGATCTGGCATTGTCCCTGACTTTTAAACGGTCTCCAGCGGCGGACACGTATGGCAGGAACAAAATCGGCGTAAAGGGAATACTCATCCGGAACCGGCTGCACGCCGCCCCGGTCAATAACCGCCGCCTGAGTCTCATAGGTAATCCCGTTTTCCAGAGTGATCTGCAGCTTCAGGTAGAAACGATCCAGCTGCCCTGCCAGATAACCGGCCAGCGGTTCATGGGTGGCAAAGAGGCATTTTTGATTCTGCAGCGCAGTTTGCTCCGCCGCCGTTTCACTGCCCAGCCATTGCAGATTCCATGTGGTCTGACAGTTCTGCCAGCATTCCCCGTCTAAAGAGTACATTGGCCGGACAAGGACGGTACCCGGCAGGAACTCCGTAAAAGTACCCATGGCAACATATCCCTGCGGACAAAATTCTATGTGGGCACCGAACAAGGGCGATTGAGCCGGAGCGGTCATGCCGTCTTCTTCCGGTTTGGCAGAGGGCGGTTCCTGATTTGCGCCGCTGTCCGAGGATGAGGAAAAATCACCGGATGACACGGAAGCAGAATCTCCCGGCAAAGGGTCGCCGCCGGAAACCGTGATATTGACCTGAGTGGGGGCTGCTTCAGACGGGCTGCCGGCATTTGCCTCACATGTGGGCAGAGAGGCCGAAACCATTAGTAAGGCAACGGATGCTGCAGCAAGCTTACAGTTTATTTTCATATTATCATGTACTCCGTTTCATAGTATTTGACGTTTCCCGCCAGCTCTGATTACCATTCACGCAGTTTCGGCTACTGTTTGCGCCGACAATGTTTTTTGAGGTTTTTATATATTATATATATTGTATATCATAGTACGAAGTTCTTCATTATTCTAACAAGGGTCAGGTGTTATGTCAAGAACGGCTGACAGATACCGGTTACAGCTTAAGCCTTGCAGGAAGTTATTGTCCCAGGCAGCTGATAGCAGGCTGTTACTGACAGACTGCAGAGAACTAAACGGTTACGATAAGAGCAGGAAAGGATAGGGACGTTAAGTATGATAAAGGCGGCGTTTTGTGATGATGATCCTTTAATGGTGGATGAAATCAGCTCATTATTCAACCAATATTGTGCGGAGCGCAATCAGAAAATTTCATATATGGTATTCAAAAGTCCGCTGGAGCTGCTGGCGGAAACGGAAAAAGGAACACATTTTGATATTCTGCTTCTGGATGTCATCATGCCGGGGCAAAACGGAATGAATGTGGCCAGGGAAATCAGGCAGCATGATCATACCGTAAAAATAATTTTTCTCACATCGTCTTCGGAGTTTGCAGTGGAATCCTATGCGGTTGACGCATTTTTTTATCATGTAAAACCAATTGAAACGAAGGCCTTCTGCCGGCTGATGGATTCCGCCATTTCGGAATGTGAAAAGGAGAAGCAGGGGAGTTTGATTTTGCGCTGCAAGAGCGGTATTACACGGATTGTTCTGGAAAAGCTGGTGTATTGTGAGGTGATCGGACGTACCCTTGTGTTTCACATGGAAGGCGGAACAAGCCTTGAAAGCACCGGCAGCCTGGATGAGCTGAGCAGTGAGCTTGCACAGTGCGGAAGCTTTCTGCGGCCCCATCGGTCGTTCCTGATCAATATGGAGTATATCCGAAGCATTTCCTATAAGGCCATTGTCATGGATAATCAGGAAAAAATTCCGATTCCTCACGGAAAATGCTCGGAAATCAAGAAACAGTATCTTGATTATGCGTTTAACAGAAAGCGGACTTATTATTTATGAAATACATACACTTAATCAATCTAATTTCTGTGGGCGTTTTTGGCATGGTTTTGTCCGCGGCGTTTTGTGACAATCCCTGGACGAAAAAGGAACGCCTGGTCATGACAGTCAGTATGGCTTTGGTTTTACTGCTTCAGGGGGGATTCTATTTTGGCGTAAACCCGGATATAGTCGAGTATATTTACCCGCTGATTACGCATCTTCCGCTGGTGGTAATACTTTGTATCCTGAGCCGGAGGTGGTTCTGGCCGACAATCGCAGTTTTAACGGCATATCTTTGCTGCCAGCTGCGCCGATGGCTGGCGCTGCTGGTGGTCACTCTTGCTTCGGGCGATGACGTAATGCAGGATGTGGTGGAGCTGATCATAACCTTGCCGCTGCTCATCATATTACTGCGGGTTACTGCGCCGTCCGTGCGTTCCATTTCGCATTATGCCATACCGATTCAGTGTCAGTTCGGACTGGTACCGGCATTATATTATGGCTTTGACTATCTGACGCGGGTTTATACCAATATGCTCATAGAAGGTGTTTTGGTGGCGGTGGAATTCATGCCGTTTGTGTGCAGCGCGGCTTACTTGTTTTTTGTATTCCATATGTCATCGGCGGAGCGGATCCGCAGCAGGCTGGAACAGACGCAGGACAGCTTAAGCGTACAGGTCACGCAGGCCGTCCGTGAAATCGAGGCATTAAGGGAGTCCCAGCGTAAAACCAGCATTTACCGACACGATCTGCGCCACCATATACAATTTCTTTCTTCCTGCATTGAAAACGGATTGCTGGAACAGGCACAGGGATATATCAGGGAAATTTATTCGGAAATCGAGGCGAATGAAATAACGGTTTTCTGCAAAAACGAAGTGGCAAACCTGATTTTTTCCGCCTTTGCCGAACGTGCCAGAAAAAGCGGTATCCCGATTACGATCAAAGCGGATATTCCTTCGACTGTTTCCATATCCGAAAGCGATCTGTGCGTGCTGTTGTCCAACGCCATGGAAAATGCGCTGCTCGCCTGTCAGCGGCGGAATGAGAGGGGATTATCCGGAAATATTGAGGTTTCTGTATATCGAAAGGATGAAAAGCTGTTTTTGCAGTTTATAAATTCATGTGACGCGGACATAGTTTTCGAGCATGGAATTCCTGTTGCCTGCAGTCCGGGTCATGGGCTGGGGGTGCGCAGTATCTGCGCGATTGTAGAGCAGTATGGCGGCAGGTATGATTTTTCGATGGAAGAAGGCAGATTTATACTACGTGTACTCTTATGAAAATCGTAGATTCAGTAAATTTTGAAGTCGATTTAGAACAAAA
>CAZAMX010000130.1:0-6619 GCA_964486095.1 uncultured Acetatifactor sp.
TACGAGCTGCCCTTAAACGAGATCATATATGATTTCTTTGACGCTTTAAAATCCCGCTCCAGAGGCTACGCCTCCTTTGATTATGATTTGAAGGGATATGAGCCGGCGAAGCTGGTAAAACTGGATATTTTGATCAACAGAGAGGAAGTGGATGCTCTTTCCTTTATCGTCCATGGAGATTCCGCCTATGAGCGGGGCCGAAAGATTTGTGAGAAGCTAAAGGATGAAATACCCAGGCATTTATTCGAAATTCCCATTCAGGCGGCGGTGGGGGGCAAGATCATTGCCCGGGAGACGGTGAAGGCACTCCGGAAGGATGTGCTGGCAAAGTGCTACGGCGGAGACATTACCAGAAAGAAAAAATTGTTGGAGAAGCAGAAGGAAGGCAAGAAGCGTATGCGGCAGATCGGCAACGTGGTCATTCCCCAGAAGGCTTTTATGAGTGTGTTAAAATTAGATGACAAATGAGCTTGCATTATATTTTCATATTCCGTTCTGCTTAAAAAAGTGTAATTACTGCGATTTTTTGTCCTTTGGTGCAGATTCCCCGCTGGCGGACGGGAAAACAAAGGCCCGGTATATGGACAGTCTGCTTCGGGAGACGGTGATGCGGGCGGAAGACTATGGTGATTACCGCGTAGCTTCCGTTTTTATCGGCGGGGGGACGCCGTCCACGGTGAATCCGGAATTTCTTTCGGAGCTGCTGGCGGTTGTGAGGAAGAACTATTCGCTGGCGGAAGAGGCGGAAATTACCGTAGAGGTGAATCCGGGCACGGTGGATGAGAGAACACTGCACTGCTACCGTCAGGCGGGGGTAAACCGTCTCAGCATCGGGCTGCAGTCCGCAGACAGCAAAGAATTGGCGGTTCTGGGCAGAGTGCATACCTACGGGGAGTTCCTGGGGGCGTATTATATTGCCAGAAGGTGCGGCTTTTCCAATGTGAATGTGGACATTATGAGCGCCCTGCCGGGACAGACCCTGAACGGTTATCTGGACACGCTGGACAAGGTGCTGGCATTACAGCCGCAGCCGGAGCATATTTCCGCTTACAGCCTGATTCTGGAGGAAGGAACGGTACTTTGGGAACAGGCGGAGAGGGGGGAGCTGGAGCTGCCGGATGAGGAAACGGATCGGGAGATGTACAGCGAGACAAAGCGGATTTTGCAGAAGGCAGGCTATGTCCGCTATGAGATTTCCAATTATGCAAAGCCGGGATATGAGTGCCGCCATAACTGCGGCTATTGGCGCCGAAAGAATTACGCCGGATTTGGGATCGGCGCGGCATCTTTGATAGAAAACGAGCGTTATAAAAACGGAGAGGATCTGGGGGCATATCTGGTAAATCCCACCGGCTGCCGGACGGACAGGCAGGTTTTAAGCGTCAGTGAGCAGATGGAGGAATTTATGTTTCTGGGGCTGCGGATGACGTCCGGAATTTCTGCGGAGGAGTTTGCCGCCTGCTTTGGACGAAATCCCGAGGATGTTTACGGGGAGGTAATCAGAAAAAATATCAGAGACGGGCTGTTAAAATGGACGGAAGGCCTGTCCGGCAATTCTTCGGACCGGCGTCTGGCCCTGACGGAAAAGGGCCTGGATCTGGCAAATTATGTGATGGCACAATTCCTGTTTTAAGGCGTCGAGATAAGTAAACAGCCTGTAATATCGGCTTTCCTGCACTTGGATAGGCACGACGGATAAATCTGAAACATAGACTATTGTTAAGAGTAATCCGCAGGGGGCTGTTTTGAAAACCTTTCAAAAACCACTTACCCAGGGAGAAGAAGCGGAATATATCCGCCTGCTGCGGGAGGGGTCTGCGGAACAGGCGAAGCAGGCAAAGGATATTTTAATAGAACGAAACCTGAGACTGGTTGCCCATATTGCCAAAAAGTATCAGAATTCGGGGGAGGACATGGAAGAGCTGATCTCCATCGGCTGTATCGGGCTGATTAAGGCAGTGGACAGCTTTGATGACCGGAAGGGAAGGCTGGCAACCTACGCCTGCCGGTGTATCGACAACGAACTGCTGATGCTGCTGCGGGGGAAAAGGAAGACTTCCAGGGAGGTCTCGCTTTATGAACCCATCGGGCAGGACAAAGAAGGAAACGAGATACACCTGATGGATGTGATTGAACAACAGCAGCCGGATCCGCTGGACAGCATGGAGCTGGCGGGAAACGTCAGGAGGCTTTTTGCGTTAATGGAGGAATGCCTGACACCAAGGGAGCGCCAAATTCTAATGATGCGCTACGGTTTAAACGGGAAACATGAGGTTACGCAGAATGAAATCGGAGCGGCCCTGGGAATTTCCCGCAGTTATGTGAGCCGGATCGAGAAAAAAGCGCTTAACAAACTGCGGGAGAAGTTTGAGCAGGGGTAGGCGGAGGGGGGTAAAATCATCAAATCCGTAAACTTGAGACATGACAAATTACGGATTTGATGATTTGCTGATTTTTGAAATTTCTATTTGTCAATTGCAGTTATAGTGTATATAATAAAAGAGGTATACATTGCTTTAGAAAACAGCTGCAGTATGGAGGCCACAAATGAAGTTTATTGAGACCGCGGAATTAAAAGCAGGAATGCGCCTGGCGCGTCCGATCTACAATAAAAAGGGAGTACTTTTATATGAGCGCGATTCGCGCTTAAACACCCAGTCCATTGAAAGCGTAAAAAATTTCGGCTTGCTGGGTGTGTACATTCTTGAGCCTGCCGAGCCGCTTCCGCCGATCTCCGAGGAAGATCTTGAATTCGAACGTTTTCAGATCGCTACGGTTTATTCTATTTTGGACGAGCTGGAACAAATGATTTCATCAAAAAAATCCACTCGTCTGCAGACCCTTGCCGGTACGATCATTAAGAAATACGGACATCTGGAGAATAAAATCAATTTTTATCAGAATTTGCGCAGCAAGGAGGACTATGTGTGCAGGCATTGCCTGAATACAGCCATCCTCTGTGCCATGCTTACCCACGTGATGAATGTGCGGGTGGACGAGCAGCTGCTGACGGTGCAGTCGGCTATTGTACATGACATCGGGAAGCTGTGGACACCGAATGAAATCCTTTTTGCCAGAGAGGATACCGAGGCGGTCAGGCTGAAAATTTATCAGGACCAGCTGGCAGGGATGGAAATCCTGGAGGCGGCTATTTCCGGAGGAATAGATATAAGAAGAACCTGTACTCAGGCGGTGAAAATCGGAACCGATGCGGAAAACGGCAGGCAGGTATTGGCACCTAAGACACCCATTGCTGCGAAAATCCTCATTGTGGCTAATAAATATGACGAAATGACGGCCATGGATCTTCAGGGGAAATCTCAGTCTGAGGTCAAGGCCATACAGGAGTTTCGGGAGCATCCGGAAATTTATGATGAGACGGTGGTGGACGCACTGATCCGGTCCGTGAATATTTTGTTCCCCGGTGTCAGCGTGGAACTGAATACAGGGGACAGGGCACTGGTGCTGTCGGAAAATCCGCAGGATATTCTGCGCCCCACGGTGCTTACCTTTGGAGATAACTGCATTGTAGATCTGTCGCTGACGGGATATAAGGATCTTTATGTAGTGGATATAATGAAGACTATGGACAACAGGCATGTCATGCGCAGGGAACTTGTGGATAATATCAAGCTTTGAAGAAGGACGGAAAGAAGGAAATGCCTGTTATCGAAGAAATACTGCGGGAGGCCGGGAAAGCCGGCGCAAGTGATGTACATTTAAGTGCGGGTATCCCGCCCAGAATGCGGGTGAACGGGAATTTGATCACGATGAACTGTTCGAAACTACAGCAGGCGGACACGCTGGACATATTGCTGGGGATTATGCCGAAGGCACAGCAGGAAAGATTTGAAGGAAAGGGTGAGTATAATTTTTCCTTTTCCATACCGGACTGCGGCCGATTTCGGGTCAGTGCTTTTCAACAGAAGGGCAGTGTGGCGATGGCGGTCCGGTTGGTGGATGCAAGAGTTTCCGAGCCGGAAAAGCTGGGGATACCGGAGACGGTAGCGGGATTATATCGGAAGAAGCGGGGACTGATTCTGGTTACGGGAGCCGCGGGGAGCGGCAAGTCCACCACACTTGCAGCCATTATTGATAAAATTAATACAAACAGGGAGGCTCACATCATAACTCTGGAGGACCCCATCGAATATCTGCATGCTCATAAAATGTCCATCGTAAACCAGCGGGAAATCGGTGTTGATTGCGGCACCTATGAGGATGCCATCAATGCGGCGGTCAGAGAGGACCCGGACGTGATTCTGCTGGGAGAGATGAGAGATCCCGATACTATTGTCAGGGCCATTGATGCGGCAGAGACAGGATGCCTGGTGCTGTCATCCTTAAACACCATGGGAACGGCAGCAGCCATCGACCATATCGTGAATGTTTTTCCGCCGTATTATCAGCAGCAGTTCCGCATTCGCCTGGCGAAGGTGCTTGAGGCAGTGGTCTTTCAGCAGTTGATCCCCGGAACAGAGAACCGGGGGAGGGCGGCTGCTTTCGAGGTTGTATATACGAACCAGACGGTGCGCAATTTGATCCGTGAGGGAAAGACAAACCAGATTCCCGGCGTTATGCAGACGGGAAGAAGACCGGGCATGGTCACCATGGACGAGGCGATCAGCGCTCTTTATGCTCAGGGGAAAATAGACAGGGAAAATGCTCTTTGGTACGCGTAGGATCCTGAGGCCATGAAGCTGAGGCTGACAGCGGGCAGCAATAAGCTGTAATTACGGTATTTATCGCCGGCTAAACGATGGTATCAGTTTAAAGGGCAATGTTAAACTGTTGCAAATTATCAGTAGAATTCTTTTTTTCGGGGCGCCGGTTTACGGCCTTCTGCCGCGGCTCCCCGAAGATTTCAAATGCTTCTATCATATAAAAATTTTCTGTTTTTCGTAAAATTTCTGAATACGAAATCAAAAATACAGAATTCAAAGCACAAAATCCAAAGCACAAAATCAAAATAAGAAACCAAATAAAGGAGGTATTTTATGTACAGTACGGTTATTTCCGGCGCGCTGCTGGGAGTATCGGCCTATCTTGTTTCTGTGGAGGTGGATATTGCCCAGGGGCTGCCGGGGTTTTCCATGGTTGGTTCGCTGGGCGGTGAGGTAAAAGAGTCCAGGGAGCGGGTTATGGTAGCGCTGAAAAATGTAGGGCTGCAGCTGCCGCCTAAGAGGATCACCGTGAATCTGTCCCCGGCGGACATCAGGAAGGAGGGCAGCGCCTTCGATCTTCCCATAGCAGTGGGAATGCTGGAGTCCATGGGCTATTTTAAAGCGGAAGCCGCGGAAAATATTCTGTTTTTAGGAGAGCTGGGGCTGGACGGAGAGATCAAGAGGGTGCGTGGTGTCCTGCCCATTGTGCGGGAAGCGGCGGCAAGAGGAATCAGGCAGTGCATCGTTCCGGCGGCAAATATACGGGAAGGGGCGGTCATTCCGGGAATTCGGGTCAGGGGAGCAGGACATATCAGAGAACTTTTGCAATTTCTGGAAGCGGAAGGGGAAGAGGAACGGGACAGGCTGCTGCCGGCAGGACAGGCGGATGCGTCAGAACTGTCTGTCAGCGAGGATGAAGAGAATGTGCCGGATTTCAGTCAGGTAAACGGGCAGGAGACGGCGAAGCGCGCGGCGGAAATTGCGGCGGCAGGATTTCATAATTTGCTGATGGTGGGGCCGCCGGGAGCGGGGAAATCCATGATCGCCAGACGGATTCCCGGCATCCTGCCCAAGCTGACGCCGGAAGAAAGCCTGGAGGTTACTTCCGTGTACAGTGTGGCGGGACTCCTGGAGGAAGGCAGGGCGCTGGTGCTGACCCGGCCTTTTCAAAGTCCTCACCATACGATTTCTCTGGCGGCGCTGGTGGGTGGAAACGCCAGCCCCAGGCCGGGAATGATCTCTCTGGCCCATCGGGGAGTGCTTTTTCTGGACGAGCTGCCGGAGTTTCAACGTTCGGCCCTGGATTCTCTGCGTCAGCCTCTGGAGGAACATAAAATACAAATCTGCAGAGCCTGGGGGAATGTAACTTATCCCAGCGATTTTATGCTGGTGTGCGCCATGAATCCCTGCCCCTGCGGCTTTTATCCCGACAGGGGACGCTGCCGCTGTACGGACCCGCAGATCAGGCGATATATGGGGCGGGTATCGGGGCCGATCCTGGATCGAATTGATTTGTGCGTAGAGCTGCAGCCTGTGGATATTGCCGGGCTTAAGAAAGAGCGGCGGGCGGAATCCAGCAGTGAGTTTCGGGTTCGGGTACAGAAGGCCAGAGTGCGGCAGAGGGAGCGGTTCGCCGGGACGAAATGCCGGTTTAATGTGGATATTGAAGGAACAAACATTGAGAGGTATTGTTCCCTTGACGGGGACGGGCAGGCGCTGATGGAGCGGCTGTACCATTCCCTGCAGCTCAGCGCCAGGGCCTATCACAGAATTTTAAAGGTGGCGCGGACCATAGCGGATCTGGAGGGTGCGGAAAAGATTGGCACGGAGCATCTGCTGGAGGCATCCTTTTACAGGCCGTCTGCGGAGTATTGGGGAGTGTAAGACGGTGTTTCTTAAGGGTAAGCGTACCGGGAAGGAGATCGAGTTTGGAAATGGAAATAGGACGGAATCGG
>CAZAMX010000131.1:0-6600 GCA_964486095.1 uncultured Acetatifactor sp.
TGGCGATCCTGTCTTCCGCCGACTCGTCATCATTATCCTGCAGATATTCCGCATATCCGATTCGATTAACAATTTCCTGAATCAGTTCCGCCACGGTCAGCTCCGCAGACGCTTTGCGTAAGTCTGTAATCAGCTGCACAAAGGGCCGGATCTTTGCGGAGGCTTTGCCCAGACTCATAATCTCGTCCGCCAGTTCCATGGCCTCATAAAGGCCAATATCCCGCATCTGGGCATAATCCTCGATTTTCTCCAGCGTAGCCGCACCGATCCCCCGCTTCGGTACATTAATGATGCGCCTTACCGCCACCTCATCCCTGCCATTGTCAACCGTCTTCAAATAGGCCAGAATATCCTTGATCTCTGCCCTCGCGTAAAAGTTAGTGCCGCCCACCACATTATAGGGCACCCCTTCCATAATCATGCGCTCTTCCAAAAGCCGGGCCTGTGCATTGGTGCGGTACAGTACCGCGCAGTCCCTGTACATGGCGCCTTCCCTGCGCACTCTTCTGCACACATCACCTGCAATATATTCCGCCTCTTCATAGGCATTGTCAAACTGACGGAAGCAGACCTGACTTCCCTCTCCCCGGTCGGTCCAGAGAACCTTTTCCTTCCGGCCCTTGTTGTTTCGGATCACGGCGTTTGCCGCATCTAAAATAGACTGGGTAGAACGGTAATTCTGCTCCAGCTTGATGACTCCTGCCTCCGGAAAATATTTTTCAAAATCCAGAATATTCCTGATATTTGCCCCCCGAAAGCGGTAAATAGACTGATCGTCATCCCCCACCACGCAAAGATTGCGGTACTTCTGCGCAAGCTGCTTCACCAGCTCAAACTGCGCCGTATTGGTATCCTGATACTCGTCCACCATAATATAGCGAAAACGCTCCTGATAATAATCCAGCACCTCCGGGCAATTTTTCAGCAATTCTACCGTCTTCACGATCAGATCATCGAAATCCAGCGCATTATTTTTCTGCAGGGTTTCCTGATATTCCCGGTAAACTTTCGCATAAACTGCCTTGCCATAATCATTAGCCGCATCCAGCTCATACTCTCTGACACCGATCAGCTCGTCCTTGGCGGAAGAAATCGCGCCCAAAAGCGATTTCTCCTTATACATTTTTGTATCAATGCTCATCCTCTTGCAGATGGCCTTCATCACGGATTTCTGGTCATCCGTATCATATATGGAAAATCCGTTGTCGAACCCGATCCGATCAATATGCCGGCGCAAGATACGCACGCAAAGAGAATGAAAGGTGGATACCCATACCTGATCCGCGCCGAAGCCCACCAGGCCGTCTACTCTCTCCCGCATCTCACCCGCCGCCTTATTGGTAAAAGTGATGGCAAGAATATTCCAGGGCTTCACTCCCATCTCGTCTATCAGGTAAGCAATCCTATGGGTCAGGCAGCGAGTCTTGCCCGCCCCTGCGCCTGCCAGCAGTAAAAGCGGCCCCTCCGTCCTAAGGACCGCCTCCTTTTGTTCCTTGTTCAGCGTATCATATATGCTCATGTACATCTCCCTTTATCAGCTTGCCAATACTAATCTCAGAAAATCTTCCTTCCGTTTACGCTTCCTCCACATCACTGAAATTCCATATTCTGATGCTGAACTCCACAATCGGCGTATCACAATACAGACATTTCTTGGCTCCCAGCTTCGGCAGAGGCGCGCCGCAGTTCGGACAGTTCATCGCCAGACCGGAATCCGCCTGATTTTCAATTTTGTCACGATCCTGTATGTAAATCATTTCTACGTTATAGCGGCTCTGCTCCAGTCTGGATTCCGATCCTGCCGTCACCGCCCCGCCCTTTTTTTTGAAATGATGACACTGAAGAGCCGACTGAAAAATAATACTGCATCTTCCCTTCACCCTGCGGTACTGCCTGATCTCCGTCCTGTGAATCAAAATGTCCCGAAAATGCTCTTCCGCGTTTTCGTTATCCAGAGCGGCTATTCTCATTTCCAGTTTCTGTCTTAACTCACTGGTGGTACTCTCCCGCATTCTTGCGGGATTTTTTTCATCGATCCCCAGCAAAAATCCCGTCAGGATGTTTTCCGCCCGATTTTTCATCTCATCATAATGAAACTCCGGAAAATCCCGCAGGATTTGTGGAAGATACAGCTTCGTATTGGCTGAAACGGATTTTTGCGTAACCTCCAGCTCACGCTCCATATTTTGAAAGCTGCCGGAAATCGTATCCGAACCGAACGCCATTCTGGTAAAGTTCTGCACCTTTGCCTTGATGGTTCGATAGGCAGCAAATCCGCCTCCCAGCACTGCCAGAGCCAAAACCAGTATTATAATCGCTCCGATCTGACCTGATGTCATTTCCCCCTCCATACTTCATCACAGTACATCAGCGGCCCGCCATCAGCCGAAACTGACCGCAGGCCGCCGCACTCATTTTCCTATACTATTAAACCCTTCCAAACATGCCGCCAACGGCGGCACAAACAATCCGTGAAGACTTTACTTACGGTCATTTTCATCAAAGACATCTCCGCACTCCGGGCAGAACTTGGGCGGATGCGCCGGATCCTCCGGCTCCCAGCCGCACTTGTCACATTTGTAGAGCGGTGCTCCTTCCGGCTTCCTGCTGCCGCAGTTGCTGCAGAATTTACCCTGATTCACAGAACCGCAGGAACAGGTCCAGCCGGCCTCTGCAGGCTTCGGCGCGCCGCATTCCTGACAGAATTTTCCCCGATTATCAGTCTTGCCGCAGGAACAGGTCCAGCCCAGAACGGGTGCTGCAGCGCCTGCATTCTGCATCTGAGGATTTTGCTGCCCCGCCATATTGCCGCCAAAAGCATTGGCCCCCATCATATTGTTCATCATGCCCATAGCCATCATGCCCATGGCACCGTTCATGGCGTTTCCGGAAGCATCTCCCCCGTTTCCGCCGCCCGGCATATTCTCCATCATGCTGGCAAATGCCTCTGTCTTTCTTGCTGCCTGCATATCCGAGCTGCGAAGCATTGCAGTCTCCTGCCACTTCTGGAATCTTGCCTTGTCGTCCGCAGGCATATCGGAAGAATTGATGGTCATGCTGACCATCTGAATCCCGCGCAGCCCGGTCCACTTTTCACTCAGCGCTTCTGAAAGCAATCCGCAGATTTCCTCGGAAAATCCGGGAATCTCGTAAGGCCTCACACCTTTTGCGGAAACCTGTGCCAGGGCAGGCTGCAAAACCGTCAGCAGCTCGCTCTTCATCGTGGCAAGCAGATCCGCTTTTTTATAGCTGTCCGTTACATTGGCACACACATTGGTGTAAAACAAAAGAGGGTCCACAATCTTAAAGGTATACTGCCCGTTTACTTTAACGGAGGTATCAAAATCAAATCCCGTATTTTTATCCAGCACGCGGAAGGGAATGGGACTGGGGGTACCAAACAGGTTATTTATGATTTCCTTGGTATTGAAAAAGTATACTCTCTGATCCTTCGCCGTATTTCCGCCAAAGGTAAAACGCTTGCCAAGGGTGCTGAAGCTGCCCTTTACGCTTTCTCCCAGATTGCCGTAAAAAAGGCTGGGTTCCGTGGAATTGTCATAGACAAATTCTCCCGCATCCGCACATACGTCCACGATCCCGCCCTGATCCACGATAATCATGCACTGCCCCTCATTGACAGCCACCACGGAACCGTTGGAAATAATATTGTCCGAAGCCTTCGTATTACTGTTGCGTCCTTCGTTGACACGCTTCTGGCCCTTCACCATCAGTATGTCGTTGGAGATCGAATCACAGTAAAAATACTCTCTCCACTGGTCTGCCAATACAGACTGCAGCGAATCCTTTACCGCCCTAATTAATCCCATTCACTTATCCTCCGTTCTTGGTTTCCTTCTGAAATCATTTCATTACTTTTGATCTTGAAACCATTCTATCAAATATTTCCCGTTCCCTCAACTGGTTTTGAAAATATTGTTGAGGAATCTTTACAAATCCTTCTTTTTCTAATAAACTAAAAGAGGTTTGTTTTGTACGAGGTCATTATACTATAAGGAGAGAATTTAAGCATGGGCAAAAAAGCCACAAAAGCAGCTGATAATATGTATTATCTCGCACGTTGCGAGGCCGCCGAGACCAACAGTGAATTTTCCAGCCGGGAGAAGGCCGCCGAAATCATGGACATGGACCGCACCAGGCTGGCGCGCATAGAGCTGGATACCATCGCCCCCTACCCGGAAGAGGTGAAGGCAATGGCAAAGGCCTATAACGTTCCTGAGCTTTGCAATTCCTACTGTGCCAGGGAATGCCCCATCGGCCGTGACAATGTGCCGGAGGTCAAGATTGTGGATTTTGACAGGCTGGCCCTGAAGGTTCTGGGTTCCCTGAAGGACATCGACGCGCTGCGGGCATCCCTGATCGCAATTTCCGAGGACGGGATCATAGAGGAAAAGGAGCGTCCGGCCTTCCAGGAAATACTGGACTCCCTGGAAAAGATCAGCGCCAACGCCAAGGCCCTGCAGCTGTGGGCCATAAAAAATATTCACATGCAGTAAAGACACAATATATTATAAACACACAGAAACCGGGACCGTAAAGCTCCCGGTTTCTGTGTGAAGCCGCCCTGGCTGTGAGCAAAATCCCCGCAGGCAGTCAAAAACTCTTCTCACATTACTTTGCGGCGTTTTCTGCAAATTCCGTAGTCACAAGATCCTCATAAGGGACTCTTTTTTCCAGCACGCCTGCGTCGTCCAGAATATTCTGCAGCAGATCAAAGGCATCCTTCTCAAAGATCAGATTATCCTTCCAGGTGTCCTGTTCATAATATCTCTTCACAATGGTGGTCAGGGTCTCCATATCCGTCTCGGCAAACTGCGGCGCAATCACCTTTGCAATTTCTTCCGGCGTATGGGTCTGCACATAATCCATGCCCTTCTGCAGTGCGTTGGTAAAGCCCTGCACCGTATCTCCGTGTTCCTCCAGATAGCTCTTCTTGGCCGAGAAGGAGGTATAAGGAACATAGCCGGAATCCTCACCCA
Organism: uncultured Acetatifactor sp.; assembly: GCA_964486095.1. GTDB lineage: Bacteria > Bacillota > Clostridia > Lachnospirales > Lachnospiraceae > Acetatifactor. Next base: position 4,998 of record CAZAMX010000131.1, read on the forward strand.
GGGAAGCTACCACATAGCCCTCCCCCTGCAGCTCCAGCGTGGTGGCATGGGGTTCAAACTCCACGGTAAAATCTCCCTGTCCGCCGGAAAATGCCGCTGCGGTAGAACCGAAGTCAATGCTCTGGTCGATCCGCAAGTCACTTACAGGATCAATACCGTTCTTTTCCAGAATATACTCAAATACCATCTCCGGCATACCGCCTGCCCTTCCGCCAAGCACATCCTTTCCCTTGATCATATCCCATGAGAAATCGTCGATGGGCGTCCTGGACACAAGGAAATTGCCTGCCCGCTGGGTCAGCTGCGCAAAATTCACCACATAGTCCGCAGTGCCGCCCGAATAAGTATATATGGTGGATTCACTCCCCATGAAGCCTATATCCGCCTCGTCCGTCAGCACCGCCGTCATGGTCTTGTCGGCGCCGAATCCCGTCACCAGCTCCAGTTGAATGCCTTCCTCTGCAAAGTAGCCCTCTTCAATGGCAACATAAAGCGGAGCATAAAAAATGGAGTGCGCTACCTCATTCAGCACCACCTTTGTTCCGCCGTCTGCAGAAGCCCCCTTATCCGCTCCACAGCCGGATAAAGCTAAACCTAAGGTAACTGCCGCCATACATACCGCACCCGCTTTTTTGAAATGAAAGCCTTTCATAAATACCTCCCGTTTTCATGATGCTTTATCTTATGGCGCGGGAGTTGAAAAGGTTCCTGTTTCTGCGGCCGGCTAACCGTTTTTCTTTTTTGATTCCGTTTTATCCTCCGACGACAAGCGTGCCTGCTCCCCGGCCAGCTCGTCTACCAGTTTTTCGATCATCAGCTTTTTAACATATACGTCGAAGCTCAATGTGCAGATAAAGGAAAACTTCCGTAAAAAATCTCTCTGTTCCTCCGGAGCCTCTTCAAAGGTCTGCTCTGCCGCTTCAAATTTACTGACCACATCTGCCTTCAGCGCTTCCAGCTGCTGCTTCTCCATACTGAAGGCTTCCCTGTAAACGCTCTCTAAGTTAAACGCTCCGTCCTTTTGAAAAAAATGCTCCGTAACGGGTTTCAGAAGCGTCTGAATGTCATTGATGGACAAAATACTCTTATAATAATAAATAAAAATCAACAGCAGCACATGCTCCTTGGAATATTTTTTCTTCACCGGAGGCGGCAGCAAGTCGTTTTTGGCATAATTATTAATCATGGTCTTAGTCAAAATCTTATCCTCGCCGGGGTAGCGGGCCGTCGGGCGAAGCTTATTATCCATGAACGTAGTCACCTGATCCATGTAAAGGTCAATATTTGGTATATAATAGGGATTGATACACTCCACCCGGTCCAGGCTTGCCAAGATACTGTTTAATAAGTCAGCATTATCAATTGTCATCTATCCGCACCTCAATTCTCATCAGTGTATGGGAACTTCACTGCTTTTCAGCTTTATTATATAGTATTCAATACTACATGACAACACTTTTTTCTGGTATCAGCTCAGACTTTCCTGCTGTTTTTTCGGTATCACTCTTTACTTTACAACTTTAATATGCTAAAATTTACGTATGCTTTACAGCGAAGTATTCCGGCTTGAATAAAAATGCGTATTCAACCGCTGATTTGTAAC
>CAZAMX010000132.1:0-6588 GCA_964486095.1 uncultured Acetatifactor sp.
GGACATGATCGAGGTAAAGGGACTGAGTAAGAGCTTCGATAAGATCAAAGCCATAGACAATGTCAGTGCCCGCATTGAAGAAGGGCATGTATTTGGGCTGATCGGCACCAACGGCGCCGGAAAGTCTACCTTTATGAGAGCTTTATGCGGGTTGTTAAAGCCGGATGCCGGGCAGATTTTAATTTACTGTGAACCGGTGTATGACAATCCTCGGGTAAATGAAAAAATATTTTATATTTCCGACGACCAGTACTTTTTCAGAAGCGGCAATCCTAAGGATATGGCGAAGCTGTATAAAACCTGTTATCCGGATTTTGATCTGGAGAAATGGAAGAATCTGATGAAGAAGCTGGGGCTGGATGAAACCCGGAAGATTAATACCTTTTCCAAGGGGATGAAAAAGCAGCTGTCCGTAATCTGCGGCATCTGCGCCGGCACCAAGTATCTTCTCTGCGACGAGACCTTTGACGGTCTGGACCCGGTGATGCGGCAGGCAGTGAAAGCTATTTTTATTCGGGAAATGGACGAAAGGGGCCTGACGCCGGTTATTGCTTCCCATAATTTAAGGGAGCTGGAGGACATCTGCGAGTATGTGGGCCTGCTCCATAAAGGAGGCATTCTGCTGGAGAAGGATATAGACGATATGAAGCTGAATATTCACAAGCTCCAGTGCGTGATCAAGGAAGAAGAGATGCTGCAGAAGATGAAAAACTGCCTTGACGTGGCGACTGTGGATAACAGGGGTTCCCTGTATACGGTGACAGTGCGCGGGGAAAAGGAGCGCATTGTGGAGTTCATGGAGCTTCTGAATCCTGTTTTTTATGAATTACTCCCCCTGTCCCTGGAGGAAATATTTATCAGCGAAACGGAGGTGAAGGGCTATGACGTCAAAGCACTGCTTTTTTAGGATGATGAAAGAAGATTTCCGGCATAAGACCTGGATGCTGGTTCTTTCCGTTCTGGGAAATATGATGGCGGTTCCCGTTACCTATTTGATCAGTACCGGTAACGGGGGAAATATGGTGACGGTACGTAATCTGACGAATCAGGCCGAACAGCTGGAGCATTTTTTTGTCACCACGCTGATGATTACCGGGGGCATCGTGGCCATAGCGGGAGCGTTGATTGTGGGCCTGGCCGGATTCCGCTATGTCTTTCACCGAAATATGATGGATACCTATCATAGCATTCCGGTCAGCAGAAGCACGCTTTTTCTGGTAAACTGGCTGAACGGCTTTCTCATCTGGTTCGGGCCTTTTCTGGCTCTTTTAAGCGTGACGCTTCTGTTAGGGCTGGGAAAACTGAGTTCTCTCAGAAACAGCCTGTCTTCTGTGGTGATGAGTGAGACGGAAAAGAAAATGATGTCAGGCTGGGTGACCGGGGGCAGGCTTCTGCAGGATGCTTTTGTGTCGCTGCTGGCGCTGACAGTGGCCTTTTTGCTGGTGTACCACCTGGTTCTGCTGGCGGCGATGCTCTGCGGCAATATGCTGAATACCCTGGTGGCCGGTGCAGCCCTGGGGACGGGAGCGATTGCAGTCTATACCTTGTTTTACACATTTTGCGGAGAGTATTTTAAGACCTTTGTGCAGGACGCGCATACAGGCTATCAGCGGATGGTTTACGCTTCGCCGCTGGCTTCGTCCATTGTGCTGCTGGTCAGGCGCGGGGACTATTTTGAGGCAAACGGGGAAGGCCTTTTCTGGCTGGATACCTTTATAAATCTCGTGCTTGTGCTGGTGCTGGGAGTCCTTGCCTTTTACGGATACAGAAAGCGGCCTTCGGAGCTGGCGGAACAGGGGCTGCGGAACAAGCCGGTGAGATTCCTGATACAGATTACGGTTTCCTTTGCGGCTGCTATGAGCGGATGGATATTCTTTTACATGATCGGAGACGGCGCCGGGCTTTTCTGGGGGATTTTTGGGGCGGTACTGGCCGGCGGAGTGTCCTTCGGTGTGCTGGATATTATATTCCACATGGATTTTAAGAGCTTTTTTGCCCACAAGGCATTGATGGGAGTGATGGTGGCAGCAGGGGTCTGCACGGGATTACTGTTTTACTATGACTGGATTGGCTACGACAGTTATCTTCCCGGGGCAGACGAAATCGCGGAGATTGCGGTATATGACAATCTCCGTAACAACGGGTATGGTTATTATCATCAAATAGACCATGAAGAGCATCCTATAAACGGTGTACACATCAGGGACGGCGGGGCGGCGTATGCCTTTCTGGAGTCGGTGACTGCGCCCATGCGGGCGGATGCGGAGGAAGCCGCCGGGGATTACGGCGAAGAGCGGATCCTTACCAGAGTTACCCTGCAAAACGGCAGGACATATTACAGGACGTACACCGTGACACAGGCAAACAGCGAGCCTGCCTATCGGCTGCTTTCCTCTCCGGAATATCTGGATGTGAATTATAAGATCGCTCAGGAAGAGAAGCGGAGCTATCAATCCATAGCCTTAAGTCACGGTAATATCTATTATGAGGCACAGATGAATACCGAAGAGGGTGTCCGGCTGTTTGAGGCGCTCCGTCAGGGGTATAACCGGGATCTGGAAGAAAATCCGCAGGCCTTTATCTGCGGAGACGGGCGGCTGTTCTGCAGCATTAAGCTGTTTGACGAGCATTATAATTACAGCCGCTATCTGGAGATATTTGAAGGTATGACCCATACCAGAGAGGTCCTGCGGCAGTTGGGATTTGCGGAGTTTGTAGAGCCGGAGACTGCGGAGAACGTGGAAGAAATCCGGTTGAGCCTTGGCTATCGGTATGCGGAAGAGGAAGGCGGATATAATCTGGTGGAGATGGCCAGGGAGGTATATGGTGTCAATCCTGCGGAAACCACGGAGGAAGTCACGGAGGATCCGGAAACGGGTTATATTTCTGCGAAGACAGATCAGACAATGCCGGCAGGTGAAATCGTGCTGCATATTACAGATAAGGAGGAAATCCGGGAGCTGCTGGGACTGCTGTCCTATGAAGAAGAGCGGAACTACGGCGGCGCTTTTCGTGTAAGGCAGGTGTATCAGATCACGCTGGTACCTGTGGAAGGGGAAACGGAAATTTTGAGGAATGAAATCCCGGCGAGTATTCCTTACGGGGCATTGCCGGAAAAATACATCCTGCGGTTTGGGTCGCTTGCGTCAGAGACGGTCAGATGACGGAAGCATCTGCATTCGGTGAAGAGAACTGCGGGCTGTGGAAAGGATATGGTGGTTGGTATGAGTGAGAGACAATATGGCGGGAATATTTTGATCTATGGTGTGGAAGGCGCTTCGGAAACACTGGAATGTATGCTGAAGGGCTGCGGTTTCGGGGTAGAAAGGCTGAACACAAAGGAAGAACTGACAAAAAGCTTTCCGCAGGAAGAGACGGCGCTTTTGCTTTTTGATTTTCAAACGGAAGCAGGAAACGACGCGGCGGCTTTGGGACTGCTGGCGGCTTTAAGGAAGGACTGCGGCAAGCCGATTATTGCCATCGTGGACAGGAAAAGAGAGATGATGCGGATATTGGCCTTAAACGCCGGAGCCGACGATTTGCTGGACAGTGAATGCTCCGCCATGGAAAGTCTTGCCCGCATTCAGGCTCAAATCCGCTGTTATTTCAGACTCACGGAGGATAAGCGCTCCTGTCTGATGAAGCTGGACGACCTGGAGGTGGATGACAATGCAAAGCTGGTGCTGGTAAAAGGGAACAGAGTAAACCTGACGCCTACGGAATACAAGATACTGCATCTGCTTATGGAGAAACCCGGACGTGTGCTTTCCAATAAGGAAATCTATGAAAGCATCTGGAAGATGACGCCCATCGGCGCGGATAATACCGTCGCAGTGCATATCCGCCATATTCGGGAAAAGATAGAGGAAAATCCCCAGGAGCCCCGTTACCTCCATGTAGTCTGGGGCCAGGGGTATAAAGTTGGATAGAGAGGTTTTTTTAGTAGAAAAAAGCTGTTTGCCATGATATAATAGCCGCAAAGGAAAAGGAAGCGGCGGCGCAGCCGACATTTCCTTTTCCTGCGGCATTAGCGAGAAAGCGTTTGACGAAGTCAAACGGAGAGTGCGTAAGCACGGGCTTTCGAGCATAGATGAGTGCAGACCATTAACGAGCAAACGCCCGATGAAATCGGGCAGAAAGTGCTGAAAGCGCGAGTTTGCAAGTAAGGTTCCGCAGAAGGAAAGAACGATCCGGAGGTATGAGTGTGAAACTGACATGCTTTGCAAGGCCGCCCAAGTTCAGAAACAGACTGCTTATGGTGATCATAGGAGTTATGCTGCAGGGCTTTGGGCTCTCGCTGTTAATCAGGCTGAATCTGGGGACGGATCCCTGTTCCTGCCTGACCCAGGGAATTATCCGCCATGTGAACATCAGCTTTGGCACAGCCCAGCTTTTGTGTCACCTGGTCACTTTTCTTTTTGTGATCCGCTTCGACATGAGTCTGATTGGCTTTGGCACCATAGGCAATATGGTGTTTTTGGGGTATATTGCGGACTTTTGGGGCTGGGTGTGGGATAAAGCCCTGCCGGCAGATTTTTTTCAGCACACAGGTGTGCGCTTCGGGCTTTTGCTTCCTGTGCTGGCGGTTTTTATTCTGGGGGCTTCCACCTATATCACCGCGGGACTGGGAACCTCGCCCTATGACGGGCTGCCCTTTATTATAGCAAGCCATGTGAAAAGGCTGCCCTTTAAGGCGGTGAGAATGCTTTGGGACATCGGATTTATGGCAGTGGGCTTTCTGTTGGGTGGAGACGTGGGAATCGTTACGGTGGCGGTGGCATTCTTCTTAGGACCGGTAATCACCTGGCTGGGGAAGAAGCTGAAACGGTTTATTTCCGCGCCGGGCAGCGGGTCAAAGTCCGCCGGAGCCTGACAAATGCCGCCGGCAGGGAGAGCAGGTATGGAGAGTATATTTGAGAGAACCGGGCAGCTGCTTGGCGGTGAAAATATGGAGAAGCTGGCACGGTCGCGGGTAGCGGTATTCGGTGTGGGCGGCGTGGGCGGATATGTGGTGGAGGCCCTTGCCAGATGCGGTGTGGGTACATTGGAGCTGACAGATGCGGACGTGGTGGCTCCAAGCAATATAAACCGCCAGATTATCGCCACGGTCAGCACCTTAGGAAGACCCAAGGTGGAGGCAGCAAGGGACAGGGTCAAGGACATCAATCCGGACTGCCGGGTTAATATTCATAAAATCTTTTATCTGCCGGAGACGGCAGATCGTTTTGATTTCAGAGAGTATGACTATGTGGTGGACGCCATTGATACGGTGTCGGGAAAGCTGATGCTGGCAGAGCAGGCAAGAGCCGCGGGAACGCCCATCATCAGCTCCATGGGCGCGGGAAACAAGCTGGATCCCACGGCTTTTCGAGTGGCGGACATTTACGACACCAGGGTATGCCCTCTGGCAAAGGTAATGCGGCGGGAACTGCGCAGGAGAGGAATTGAAGCCCTGAAGGTGGTATATTCCGAGGAAGAACCGCTGAAACGGGGCGGCACTCCCGGCAGCGTATCCTTTGTGCCTTCTGTGGCCGGACTGATCCTGGCGGGGGAAGTGGTGAAGGATTTACTGGGGACAGGCGATATGCCGGGAAGGAATCATTCAAGAAAGGCAGCATTTGATACTGCCAATATATGACAGGAGGGAAATGGATATGTACAAAATAATTGACGGCAAGAAGATTTCTCAGGAGATCAAGGACGAATTGAGAGAAAAAATGGCACAGCTGAAGGCCAGGGGAGAAAGCAGGTGTCTGGCGGTGATCCAGGTGGGGGCGGATCCGGCTTCCAGTGTTTATGTAAACAATAAGAAAAAGGCCTGCGAGTATGTGGGCATTGAATCCTTAAGCTACGGGCTGCCGGAGGAAACCACGGAGGAAGAGCTGCTGAAGCTGATTGGGGAGCTGAATGCCAAGGAAAGTGTAAACGGCATTCTGGTTCAGCTGCCCCTGCCGAAACATATGAATGAGGAAAAGATTCTGCTGGCTATTTCACCGGATAAGGATGTGGACGGATTCCATCCCGTCAGCGTGGGAAATTTAAGTATCGGCAGGCCCGGCTTTGTGTCCTGCACTCCGGCGGGAGTGATCCAGCTTTTGAAGCGTTCGGGCATTCCAATCGAGGGAAAAGAGTGCGTAGTGCTGGGGCGGAGCAACATCGTGGGCAAGCCTATGGCCATGCTCCTGCTGCGGGAGAACGGTACGGTTACGGTCTGCCATTCCAGAACAAAGGATTTAAAGGAGATCACCAGGCGGGCAGACATTCTGGTGGTGGCCATCGGCAAGCCGAAATTTATTGACGAGAGCTATGTAAAGGAGGGCGCAGTGGTCATCGACGTGGGCATCCACAGAGGCGAAAATAACAAGCTTTGCGGGGATGTGGACTTTGACAGGGTGGCGCCTCATTGCAGCGCCATTACCCCGGTCCCCGGCGGCGTAGGCCCCATGACCATTGCCATGCTGATGAGCAACTGCGTGGGATAGCAGTTTGGTCTTTGCAGGAAGCCTTCCGGCAACCTGACGGAGAAAGCCTGCCGTCATTCTCAATGCAGACACGCTTTCGCTTGAGGCTCGACGTAACGGTACCTAA
>CAZAMX010000133.1:0-6569 GCA_964486095.1 uncultured Acetatifactor sp.
ATCCTCTACCTCAAATTCCACGGATGCTTCATCATACTCGTTGTCGCCGTTGCGGTAGCGCTCATAGTTGCAGCACACAACGTCTGCAACGGTCAATGTGGTCTGATCCGGAAGAGTTGCCTTGAGTTCCGCCGCACCGGTATAGCTTCCGTCTTCATTCTTCTTGATAGGCTCATAAGCGTCATCATTGAAGGTAACCGCATCTGCACTGATGCCGTCCGTCACAATCGCCTGGTTATTTGCCGCCTGATAGAAAGCGTCATAGGAAAAGCGCTCTCCGTTGTACACAATCGGATAACTGTCCGCATCATTGGTATCTGCGCCCCAGCTCAAGGTAAAGGTATTGGAAATCTTCTGATTGGTGGACAAAATATTCATAAAGTCCAGAGGATTCAGAGCGTTTCCGCTGATGGAGCCAAAGCCAAGATCAAACTGTCCTACCAGCATCTTGTTGTAATACACATCGCTCCAGGCATTACCTACCCAGAATTTGGCATCCAGCTTATATTTTCCGCCGGATACGCTGGGATCATTAAACGCGGACTCCAGGAAGGTCTTGATTTCATTGTGATACCCTTCCTCGTTGGTAGGGTACATCCAAGCAATCTCAAGAGTGATCACCGTAGGATTTTCTGCGGTTCCGGGCGTATATGCGCCGTCTGCCTCCAGCTCCGTCAGAGCCACCCTGAAGTACTCTCTGGCAAGCTCCAGGGAATAGCCGTAGCCGTCGGTTTCTTCGATCAACGGAGCGACAACCTTCTTATGAGCGTCCGTATCGATATAGGACGAACCCACGCCGCCTTCAGGCTCCCACAAATAATTGGAAGAGAAATAATTCACGGAAGCAATGCTTCCCCGCTTTTCCGCAAAGCTCTTACGATCAATGGAATAGGACAGGGCCTGTCTGAAATGGCTGTTATTAAGGGCAGGTTCCACCTCCCAATAATCTGCCTTGGCCGTCTGCGTCACGGTGCCGTTCTCACCGAACAGCTGCTCCCACTCTTCCGCATTTAGGGCGTTCATATTCAGCTTAAAGCAGGAAATACCTAAAGCCTGCCTTACGCGGGGATCGTTACGATACTCGTCCAGTCTGGTCTGCGGAATGCCTGCCGCGTCCGTATGTCCTGCCAGGAATTCATTAAAGGCTGCCTCTCTGTCGTCGCTCATGGCAGGGAAAATCCTGATGTGAACACCTTCGATGCTGTACTTGGTATCCGCGAAGACATAGTTGGGATTCTTCTTGAAAACAATTTCCTGATCCTGATTGTATGCCTCCAGATACCAGGGGCCCAGAGACAGGGAGTTGTCTACCGGCGTCTCCGTTGCGTCTGAGTTAAAGCCCAGATAGTTCTGCACCGTTACCAGATCCAGGAAATCCTGAGGAATCGGCATATTAAGTCCGCCGTTGATATAATACATAGCATAGAAGGGCGCCATTTCCTGCACATACTCTATTTCAAGATAGCTCTTGCCGTCCTCTTCATAAGTCTTGATGCCGACCTTATCCCAAAGATCCTGATTAAAGCCGTTTGCCGTACCGTTATAAAATTCCTTCACGCCCACGATGGCACCGGTGGTATTTCCTGCCATCTCTGCGCCGCGGTAGTACTGATTGCTCTGGGTCAGCAGCAGCTTAAAGGGAGTCTCATAATCCTCCAGGGCCACCTCTCTGTTATTGAAAGCCGCGCGGGATTCCATCTGGGAACCGGTAGTATACTTTAAGCCCTCCGCTCCAGTACGCACCTGAAATCTCCACTTGGTGGCCGTGCCGTTGCCGTCATCATCGTTCAGGGCCACGGGCATCTCCATGGCAAGCTCGGGAGTCCACACATATCCGTCCTTCGTCTCGTTCATGAAGATATTAAAGTAAGTGCCGGCGATATATTCATAAAAATCTGCGACCTCGCTGCCCTTGTCATTCAGGTAATTCAACGTTCCGGGGTCAGAAGCATTCAGGCTGTGATAATACCTCTTCCAGTCAGGATTGCTCTCATACTCCAGATCCGCCGTGATCGAACCTTCTGCCAGCGTACCAAAGCCGTAACCGACAATGTAGTTTTCCGTTCCGGTGGTAACACGCTCGTTAAACAGCTGCAGCGCGCCCTCTTCAAACAGGGTCAGGCCGGTGATACCGTTTCTGACACCATAGGTTTCCAGAATCGACAGCATATTTGCTCTCTCTTCATTGTTCTGATCCGCATAGGAAACCAATCCGTCCGCCTTGGGCACACATGCAAGAATTGCATTAAATGCGTCGTTGTAAGCCGCTCTGACCTCCGAAACGGTGCCTGCATTGGCAATAGCCGCCGCTCCGGCATCCTTTGCCGCCTCCACGGCAGTCTTCTGATCCGCAGTCAGCTGATCCTGAATGTCGATGACCATCTGCTCCAGGTCATGGGTGATATACGCCTTGTAATCATCCGCCTCCATGTATGCTCCGTCCCAGTTGGCGTTTACATCTGCTTCCGGAGTAGACTCAGGAGTAGACTCACTGTCAGGCGTTGACTCGGTGCCCGGCGTAGATTCGCTGTTCTGTCCGGAATCGGAAGCATCCTTGTTGCCGTCACCGCAGGCTGTCATGCCGAAAACCATGGCGGAAGCCAGCAGTAAGCTCAATACTTTCTTTTTCATAATCTCTCTCCTCTCGATAGATTTGCTCTACACTTTGACGCTTTATTGTTTTAAACTTCCAGATATAACAAAAAAGGGTTGAAATATCTTCACTCCCTTGTGAATACCTGTATACAATTAGTGTCATATGTAATTTGCATAATTCAGTATAAATTACACTTTCTGAATTGTCAAGAAAATTTTCGACAATAATGGAGAGTTTACCTTTTTACGATTATTTTTTTATGAAATACTATGTAAAATCACACTGTGTCTCTGCACAGTGGTTTTTAAATTGTCCACATCCATCTGCATTTTGTCTATCTGCTCTGTGCGTTCCAAATACCTTCTTGAAGTTTCCACATAGCATTTTTCAATGGTGTCCAGTCTGGGAAGCACGTTGTTTTCCAGCAATACCACCTTGACATAAGTCATATCTTCCGTCAGCTTGTTCGTGGTTGCCTCCAATCTGTCAAGCCGATTATAAACGGGCTGTAGTTTTTTTTCCAGTTTTTCTTCCAGTTTTTCTTCCAGCTTTTCCTCAAGTTTTTCTTCCAGCTTCTTGTCAAGCAAGTCTGAAATCGCAGAGAGCATTTCCTGATCTACCATAGAATCCTCCATTCTTATGCGCCCACACATTTGGGCGAAAACGCGCGTTATCCTCCTTTGCGCGGCGATAGGAGAAAGCGGCCCTTTCGCCTATCTGTTAACAGTTACTTCATGAATCATTGGCGAAATGCCGAGACATCATGTCAGAAAGATACGAAACGAAAAACAGCTGAAACTGTTTCGTTTGAGATTCATTCTAAAAGGAGGATAACACACTGCGGAGAAAAAATCAAGCACAAAATATTTATTCATTCCTTCTAAACAGCCACATCCCCGGATAATCTGCCACATCTTCCAGCTCTTCCTCAATCCGCAGCAGCCGGTTATATTTTGCCACGCGGTCACTCCTGCAGGGTGCCCCGGTCTTGATCTGCCCTGCGTTCCAGGCCACGGCAATGTCCGCTATGGTGGAGTCCTCCGTTTCTCCCGACCGGTGGGAAATCACAGCCCTGTAGCCTGCCTTGTGAGCCATATCCACCGCTTCAAAGGCCTCCGTCAGCGTACCGATCTGATTTACCTTGACTAAAACGGCATTGGCGCATCCCAGCTTAATGCCTGCATCCAGCCGCTTGGTGTTGGTGACAAACAAATCGTCTCCCACCAGCTGTACCCTGTCCCCCAGCCTGGCCGTCAGCTCCTGCCAGCCGTCCCAGTCATCCTCCGCCAGTCCGTCCTCAATGGAAACAATCGGAAACTGCTCCACCAGCTGCTCATAATAGGAAATCATTTCCTCCGTGCCGCGAATGACCTCTCCGCCTTTCAAACTGCTCTCCCCGGGGAAATGATACATTCCTGTTTTTTCGTTATAAAGCTCACTGCTGGCAGCATCCATGGCAATACGGACATCCTCACCGGGAACATATCCCGATGCCTGAATGGCATCCACAAGAAATTGCAGCACACTCTCCGCATCCGGCAGATCGGGCGCAAAACCGCCCTCATCTCCCACTCCGGTGGACAGTCCCCTTTCATTAAGCAGCTTCTTCAGATTATGATAAACCTCCGCACAGATACGCAGGGCCTCCGCAAAATTCTTTGCCCGCACCGGCATAATCATAAATTCCTGAAAATCCACGGTATTAGCGGCGTGCTTGCCTCCGTTTAAAATATTCATCATGGGCATGGGGAGCAGCTTGGTACAAATACCGCCCAGGTAGCGATAAAGCGGAAGCTGCAGCGCATTGGCCGCTGCTTTCGCACAGGCCAGGGAAACGGAAAGAGTGGCATTGGCGCCCAGGTTTCCCTTATTCTCCGTTCCGTCCAGCTCCACCATCATCCTGTCAATGGCGGTCTGACATAACGCATTCCTTCCGGTCAGTGCCGAAGCAATTTTATCGTTGACGTTCTTTACGGCATGCTGCACTCCCAGCCCGAAATACCGTGTCTCCCCGTCCCGCAGCTCCACAGCCTCAAAACGGCCTGTGCTTGCACCGGAGGGCACCGCGGCAAGACCTGTATACAGACGGCCGTCCACAGGATTTTTAACCGTGACTTCGGCTTCCACAGTGGGATTGCCCCTGGAATCCAGAATCTCCCTTGCATGCACCTTCGTGATCTCAAAATATGCGGACATAAAAACTCCTCCTTATACGGTTTCCTTTAGGGAAAGTATGCCCGCACAGGGAGGGAGTTATACATCTGTCAATTCATGGTCTTATAATTCTTTGCCCGCAAGAATTTCGCAGTAATCCTTGTAATTCTTTTCAAGCAGCGCGGGCGTATCCAGCCCGTACGGGCATTTAGACTTACATTTCCCACAATGCAGGCAGGACTCGATCCGCTTCATCTTGGCCTGCATCTCGGGCGTCAGCTGAGCGGCGGAGGGTGCCCGGCGGATCAGCAGGCTCATGCGGGCACAGTTATTAATCTCAATCCCTGCCGGGCAAGGCATGCAGTAACCGCAGCCACGGCAGAAATCTCCCATCAGCTCTTCTCTGTCATGAGCAATGACTGCAGTCAGCTCTTCGTTCATCACCGGCGGATTCTCCACATAGGACAAGAACTCATCCAGCTCACTCTCCCGCTGTATCCCCCAGATAGGAAGCACATTGTCAAACCTGGCCAAAAAGGCATAGGCTGCCGCAGAATTGGTAATCAGGCCTCCGGAGAGCGCCTTCATGGCAATAAAGCCCATATCTGCCTTCCTGCACATTTCCACCAGCTCTATATCCTTCTCTCCTGCCAGATAACTGAAGGGAAACTGCAGGGTCTCATACAGCCCGCTCTCCACAGCCTCATGCGCTATGCTTAAACGGTGGTTGGTGATGCCGATATGACGAATCATGCCTTTTTCCTTCGCCTCCAGCATGGCCTCATACAGGCCCGTCCCGTCTCCTGGCTTCGGGCAAAAGCCCGGATTGTGAAACTGATAAAGATCAATATAATCCGTCCGCAGATTGCCCAGGGAAGTATTCAGATCCTTCCAGAAGCCCTCTGCCGCCTGGGCCCCTGTCTTGGTGGCAATACAGACCTTCTCACGCATTCCTGCAAAAGCTTCTCCCAGCTTTTCCTCACTGTCGGTATAAAAACGCGCCGTGTCATAAAAGGTAATGCCTGACTCGTATGCCTTTTTTAACAGCTTTACCGCCTCTTCCTTCGAAACACGCTGAATAGGCAGCGCCCCGAAAGCGTTCTTTTCCGCAATGATTTCTGTCTTACCCAGCCTTACCCGTACCATAATTCCTCCTGTTTTGCACATAGCCTGATCACAAATAGCCGCGCCTTTGATATTCATTTTATCACGAATACTCCAGTATTGAAAAGACTTGTTTTCAATCTTTAAAAAATCATGTTTTTAATATTTAAGAAATAAGTTGACATTTTTGCCAAATGAACGTATGATAAATTATACACTTCTTTATGTCATATTTTTAAACATTCCGGGAAACAAATGCCATATTCGCACTATCAATCATTTCCATTTGTTCCATTTTATACCAAGGAGGTATTATGTTCTATGAACCAGGACATTTTACAGACACCCACATTTACTCTTGCCGATATTTTCGGAAAAAGCTGTTCTACTCAAGAGGCATTATCCATTATTATGCGTGATCCGGAAACTCACAGGCGTTTTCTTCTCTTCCCTGATCGTGAACAGCAAAAGATCCTTTCCTTTATTAAAGGACAAAAGGGCCTAACAATACCCTATGACACCTTTTTTCAAAAGATCATGTCCCCCCTTCTCCATCCTAATCGACTGGAAAGTTTTCTGTCTGCTGTCATGGACGATAATGTACATATTGAAAAGGTACTCCCCCGAGAAGGACTTCCCATGACTAACGAAGCAGGTATCATTATCATGGACATCCTGCTTCAGCTCTCCGATGGCTCCCGCGTCAATGTAGAAA
>CAZAMX010000134.1:0-6519 GCA_964486095.1 uncultured Acetatifactor sp.
AAGCTCATATCCCTGGAGGTACTTCTGAATGGTCTTGTCGACAATATCCTGCGGCAGTGTCCAGTTGCTGTCCCTATTGGCCTTCAGCCAGTCCCTGGCAAATTGTTTGTCAAAGGAAGGCTGACTGTGCCCCGGCTCGTAGCCGTCTGCCGGCCAAAAACGGGAGCTGTCGGGAGTGAGCATCTCGTCACCGATGACAATGTTACCGTTCTCATCCAGCCCAAATTCAAATTTCGTATCCGCAATGATAATCCCTTTTGTCAACGCGTAGTCCGCGCACTTCTTATAGAGGGCCAGAGTATAATCACGAAGCTTCCCGGCGTACTCCCGGCCTTTGCCGGGGACATGCTTCTCCAGATATTCCACGCTCTGCTCAAAGGAGATATTCTCGTCATGATCTCCGATCTCTGCCTTGGTAGAAGGTGTATAAATCGGCTCCGGCAGCTTGTCCGACTCTCTTAAGCCTTCCGGAAGCCGGATGCCGCAGACAGTTCCGTCCTTTTGATAGCTGGCCCAGCCGCTTCCTGTAATGTATCCCCTTACAATGCACTCCACGGGAATCATGGTCAGCTTTTTACACATCATGCTGTTTCCGTCAAACCTGTCCTGTCTGAAAAATTCCGGCATATCTTTGACGTCCACGGAGATCATATGATTCGGAAGAATATCCTCCGTCATGTCAAACCAAAACTTCGACATCTGGGTCAGAACCGTTCCCTTCTTGTCAACCTGATTGTTCAAAATCACATCAAAGCAGCTGATCCTGTCCGTGGCAACCATAATCAGGCTGTCGCCGTTATCATAAATTTCACGTACCTTGCCCTCTTTAACGGGCGTAAACTCCTGAATACTCATCATTATCCTCCGTGCTGCAATTTGTTTCAACTTTGCAAAAACCTTCCAGCTACCCTTAAAGTGTATTGTATTCCGGAGAAAAAATCAAGCTATTTTATATTTTCCTTTCCGGCTCTGCGTTTCCTGACAAAGAACACCCACAGCAGCACGCCGGTGACTGCAGTCACCCCCAAAACAGCGCCCACGGTCAGGCCGGTGACACCGCTTTTTGCTCCCGGCAGATGCTCCGCCGCCGGATAAATCACCTCTGTCTGCGGCAGAATGCTTTCGTCCGCCTCCAGCTCCGCATTTGCCGGGTCATCCAGGCAAAGCCAGGTATTGCGGATGCCATAGCAATAATTCACAAAAGCCCACATCCGCCCCTGGGGATCCTTCCAGCAAGCTTCAAAATTCCAGTCGTCAAACCACTCCGCATCTATCTCATCGGCTTTCACCTTCCCCGAACAGGGATATTCCCAGAGTACCACCGTCTCCGCTTCCGCCAGCGCCTTTCCATACGCCTGGTCATACTCCACAAATTCCTGCCCATAGACCTCCCGAAAACGGATATAATCCGCCTTTACCAGGCAGTCAGAGGTTTTCATCCATCCCCGGATAGTATCATATCCCCGGTAATTCATCTCTCCTGTCATGACGGCGAACCAGGTCTCGCCCTTGTCATCCGTGTAATGCCAGTTACTGTAAACAGAGACACCGTTGCTTAAAATCTCCCGCTGCCTGGCAGATGTGGGACTCTCCCATATGGCCGCATACCCTTCCGGGGCATTGACCATATAGCTTCGATAAAAATAATCGCAATCCTCCTGATGAGCCCTCCAAAAGCTGTCATCAACCTCTATCAGCACATCGGCGCAGACCTTCGCCGGTATAGGTCCCAGCCACAGCAGACAGGCCGACAATAGACACAGTAATATTCGATTTGCCTTTTTCGTTTTTCTCTCCTTCATCTCCCACTCCCCTTTCCTGCTTTTCTTTTCTGCTTTCCTTTTCTGCTTTCCTTCCCGCTCTCTTTGCGCTTTTCTTTTCCTGTACTCTTCCCTCCCCTTTCTCCTGCTCTTCCTTCCCGCTTTCCCCTGCGCTATTGTCAGATCACCAGATCCGCCGCCAGCCCCATGCAGAACGAAAAGCCGTTGGCGCACAGTGCGAAAAGCCATGGCCTTGATACGGCATGGCCCAGCCGGCCATACAAAGCCCCTTCCACAAGCACCACGCCCGTCTCCAGCACCACTGTAACCGTCCACCCCGGAAACAGGGCATGAAGCAGCACAGCCAACGGATTCGTCAGTATATTAACCAGCACAAGCAATAGCAGATCCCTCCGCCGCAGTCCCCACACCAATGCAGCAGCTCCTTCAAATACAAGGGTCAGCGCCAGAGAAAAGATAAAATCAAGCAGCGTCATTTTACCTCCCCCTTTTCCCCTTGCACCTGCCGAATTCCCAGAATCAGGAGCGGCAGCGACAAAATCGTACCCGCGCCAAGAACCGCTGCGCTAAGATCACCCACTCCAAAATACACCGGCAGAAAGCCCAGAAACAGTCCGAAGGTCAGCAATCCGAAGGAAAACCCCTTCATACCCGGAAACATCCTGGCTGCTGCCCACAGCGTCAGGGGCATGGTCATGTTAAACAAAAACAGCGCTGCCAGGCCAGCCGCCGGATGATTCCCGCCCAAAAAACAAAGGGCCGACAGGCACAGACTGATGAAAGCAGCAGGCAGCATGCCAAATCTGTCCGCCAGATACCCTCCTGCCGCCTTCCCTCCTGCCACGGCACACACCGCCAGTAAACCAAAATCCGCCTTCCAGGGCAGATTAGCCGCCAGCCCCAGAAAGGAACGGAGAATCACCACCGCCAGCAGACAGGCCGCCCCTGTCCACAGCTTTGTCTCTCCCCGGGGCAAAACCAGAGGTGCATTTTCCGTCCCCCTGCCAAACCGCCCAAGCAGCACCGTAAAAAAAGCCAGCGCCAGACAGACCGCCCAGGGCAGCCAGACAGCCGCCGACAGCTCCCCCACCGCCGAATCAGATACCGTCACGGACATTCCCCAAATGCCCAAAGCGGACACCCCTGAAACAGGTGCCGCAGCAGGCAGGGCCGCCGCCAAAACACCGCCCAGATAAACGCCGAAGGCCCCCGGTGACACAAACACGCCCAACGGGCCTGCCCTGTTTCCGCTCTCGTTTAAGGTATGTAAGCCCCCACCCACATGAAACGCCGCATTGCCTGTGCCGGCCGCCACAACCGCCGGCAGTCCGGCCGGCAGCATCCAGCCTGAAATCACCAGCAGACAGCCTGCGGAAGCGAACAGATGGCAGCGCCCATATCTGTCCGCCAGCAGCCCCATCGGCATCTGCACCGCAAAGGCCAGAAAATTATACAACAGAATTGCCGTCGCAGGATCCCATTCCGGACAGATCCGCCCTAGCAGCAAAAGGGCACAGCCAAAATCCACCAGGAAATGCGCCGCTGCATAAAGTCCCGGCCGAAGCCTTGCCATAATCGATACCTCCCTCTGCTGTATTAGACGATCTTTTCCGTTAAAAGTTCCCATCAATCAAAATATAAGCTGTCGAGTATCCCCCGCCTTCATCATATGCCCACTCCTGCAGTCGGCTAAAATATCGAGGTCGCATCCTTTGGCAGCCCCCGTACATGTTCCAGAAAACTTAGGCTGTTCTCCCCTTCCGTCTGATTATATTCATATCCAAGCTCCCTGCCCACGTACTCCGCGGTCTGCCGGAACAAATCGCACATCTTAAAAACTGCCTCCCATGCCTCTTCCTGATCTGTAGAAAACCATGTGGAAAGATATGCCTCCCACTCTTCCTTCTCCAGCCAGCGGTACATGTATTTCCCTGATTTTCCCACGCTGACCTTAAAATCCGTCAGGATTCCCACTTTCCAGGCCAGCATCTTCTCCAGCTGCTTGCGCACATGAAAATTTACCATATCCTGAACATAAGGCATTTCCTCCCGCCACATGCCCTTGGCCACATTGTTCAGACACCACCAGAACTCATTACATGCGCAGGCGTATTCCGTCTTATCCGGCTTTTTCACATGGTAACCGCTGTCATTGGACTCCGGCAATTTGGGAAAGCGGTTGTCCTTATCAAACAGGATCACCGTCAGGCAATCATCGAAGCCGTCCGCCAGATTCTTCTCCACCGTCTCCACATGCAGGTCAATCCTGACCCCATCCGCAAACTGCACCAGCCAACCGTAGCTTTGAGAAATATCCGTGCCCTCGTCCGGAAATTCATCGGGCAGCTGCATATAGAGAATCTCTCCAAACTGCCGAATCCAGTCTTTATCCTCAATAAATCCTAAAGTCTCCCGCACCACATAAACCACGTCATAATCCTGAAAAATGTCTCTGGGTACATTGGGATTGGTCCGGGAGCCGTTCATATACGCCCCCCTGATCCGCTCGTCCCGCTCCCCGATCCGAAAGATCAAATCATAGATTTCCTTCTCACCGCGCATCTGTATTCCCTCCCCTGTCCGCTTACCGCCTGCTCCCTATCTGCCTTGACCGGGATCCATACAATCCGTACACTTGCTGCAAAATTCCTGAATAATATCCAATACTGCGTCGTTATAATAAGCCGCGCCTCCATGAGCATCAATTCCTTCCAGTTCATAGTAATAAACACTATGGCGGGAAGTAATCAGTTTTTCATATAAGGTCCTGCTGTTTTCTACGGACACAATCGGGTCATATTCACTGTGCATAAGCAAAATCGGCGGAAGCTCAATGTTCTCCGATATGTATATGGAACAAGAAGCCTTTTCTGCAAGTTCTTCATGACCTTCAATTTTATCAACACCAAGAAGTACGGCAGACGGACGAACTTTCATCCACGGCGGAAGAGCGCCTTTTGCGCAAATAAGTAAATCCGTTGAACCGCTTTCACATATGACACCGGAAATTTTCGGTAATTCCCTGCATAATCCATGCGCATTATAAAGAACTGACATCATGGCAATATGTCCGCCGGAGGAATTGCCCATAAGAAAAATTTTATCGGTATCAATATGGAAGTTATCTGCAATTTCCGGAATGAATTTTAAAGCATTATATACATCTTCTAATTGAGCCGGGAAAGGTGCAATATCAGACTCACGATACTCCATCGCCGCAAACACAAATCCACGTTTTGCAAGAAGTGCATATTGCGGAATGTCATTATACATTTCCTGTTTATGCCAGGCAGAACCGGGAATAAACAAGATGAGCGGATACTTTTCGTCCGCTTTCGTCTTTTCCTTATACGGGAAAAGAATCTGCAAATGTCTCCTGCAATCACCATAATCATGATACTCCCAGTCTTGCGAGTACAACACCTGCATCTCATTTCCATCCACCGCAATTCTGATCTTCTTTTTCATTTTTTCCTCCTCATATTCCCATTGCAGGCCAACGCTTTTAAGGTCTTCTTTCAATCCCGCCCCATCGCTCTGCCTTGACCGGGCTTCCAGGGCGGCGGACACAACAGGGTTGTTTTACCAATATCAGGCAGAACATCATAAATCGAACATCCCATTTTCCCCTCAAAATATTCCTTATTCTGAAAGGTAATATCCCACCCCCTGATATAGGTTTCCATGATTCCGTATCTGCGTGTTACATCTACAAATCGCTTTTCCAGAATCACAAAACCATAATCTGTGGCAAGTGCATCGCATATTTGAATCAGCTTGTCATAATCATCTGCCTGACAATTCGATATATATTCCTTTATCACCCGCTCTTCTTTGGTATCCGGATCATAATCGAACTCTTTTTTCATAAGGGGATAGGAATGGGTCATACAAATTCTCGCCACTTCATCCCAGCCCTTTTCGAGAGAATAAAGATAGCCTTCATATACATGCTTAGGGATATTGACAATACCGACCCTTCGTCCTATATCGTGCAGCATTCCCAAAATATAAGCTTTATTTTCATCCAGCTCCGGCACCTTTTGCGCTATATTTTTTGCTGCAATTCCTACATTTAAGGAATGCTTGATCCAGGGACCCGGATTTAATTCTGCCGCCATCTCCAATTCTCTTTTTGCTTCTTTGGCAGTGGGTAACATAAAACGCCTCCCTCTCTCAATTTCCGCCCCCCACGGCAATGGCCGATTATACGAGTCAACGCGTCATCACGACCATTGCCGGGCAGACGATACCTATAATCTACTCTTCGTTATATTGATATTTCCTTAACCTGTTCCCAGTGATAATACAAATCATACTTCCGCTTACTCCAAGAATCAACATCATCAGTGCGGCGCCGGAGCTCTTGCCTGTACCAAAAAGCGCTTTTAAAATTCCTATATCACCATATACTCTCATAAGCGGCTCACATACATAGTCTACCATGAAGCCGCCTAAAAACAGCCCGATGGGAATCGTAAAAAACTGAAGGGTATTGCGGCACGCATAGACTCTCCCCTGCAGCTCCACAGGAATAGTGGTCCTGAAAATCACATCCAGATTGGCATTCATAACCGGTACCAGAATCCACCCGATGATCTGTCCAATGCACCATAATACCGGTTCTCTGGAAAATGCCAATAAAAAATTCTCGCTTCCTAACGAAAACAGCATTGTTATGTAAATGATCTTTACTCTGTTTTTCGGCTTTGGCAGAACAGAAACAAGCAAACTGCCA
>CAZAMX010000135.1:0-6484 GCA_964486095.1 uncultured Acetatifactor sp.
TATTTAGTAGGAGGCTTTGTATGAAAGAGATAATAAGGCAGGTTCTGCCGTTATGGGGAATTGAGGACGATAAGTTATTGCAGGTATATTCTTCCGCATGGGAGGTGAACGGTTCCTGTATCCTGAAAATTTATGATGACCTGGAACAGATGGAACGAAACATAAAAATACTGACCATTTTGAAAGGCTGTGATATTCCTGTTGCAGAAATACTTTCCACCAAAGCCGGTGAAAAATATGTGGCGCATCGGAATCATTATTTTCTGCTTACTAAGAAACTGCCGGGAAGCAATGCTGCGGATCTGAGAGATAATACGGCTGTCTGGAAGATGGGAGCCGCAATGGCGCGGCTGCATCAGGCATTTTTACAATGCGAAAAGGAAATGGTATTTTGGGACAACAGTCTGCTGCAGGAAATGCAGGGGTGGATACGGGAAAATCTGGAGGACAATGAGTGGAAGGTAGTGGGAAAAGAAGAGTATTTAAAAACGGCATCGTCCTTAGAACAGGTATATGATGATTTGCCCAAGCAGCTGATTCACAGAGATGTTCATTTCGGAAATTTTTTGTTTTTCGAGGGCAGCTTGTCCGGATATATTGATTTTGACTTAAGCCAGCGAAATATAAGAATATTTGATGTCTGCTATTTTCTGGCAGGATTACTGGCAGAAGAAACGGAAACTCCGCTCACAAAGGAGGAGTGGCTGAGAAATGTCAAAGCCGTCATTGACGGTTACGAAAGCATCAGTCAGCTTACGTTAAAGGAAAAGGCAGCA
Organism: uncultured Acetatifactor sp.; assembly: GCA_964486095.1. Taxonomy (GTDB): domain Bacteria; phylum Bacillota; class Clostridia; order Lachnospirales; family Lachnospiraceae; genus Acetatifactor. Next base: position 777 of record CAZAMX010000135.1, read on the forward strand.
ATTTCCTGTGTGATGGAGTGTATTGAAATTCTGTTTGCAGCTTATTTTATTGGCATGAAGGATATGAAATGTGCCAGAGAAGCAGATCAGATTTTCCGGTTTATAAAAGAATGCGAGAGGGATTTGGAATTTTAGAGACTTACACAGGGGGGTGATAGTATTTTTGATTTTGTGAGAGCAGCTTTAAAAGACATGGATGAATTGGTGAAAACAAGAATCAGTGTACTTCGGGCGGCAAATAAGCTGTCAGAGGATGCGGATCTGTCTGAGGTGGAAAGAGAGTCCCGTGAGTATTATACGCAGGCCCTGAAGGCAGGAGAGCATATTGCGTACCTGGTATATGGTAAGGAAGAATTGATCGGTGCAGGCGGGGTGAGCTTTTACCGGGTACTGCCAACCTATCATAATCCCAGCGGCAAAAAGGCGTATATTATGAACATGTATACTTCACCGGAGTACCGCAGGCAGAGGATTGCCTATCATACGCTGGACTTGCTGGTGCAGGCAGCCAGGGAACAGGGAGCTATACAGATTGGTTTGGAAGCAACTGCCATGGGGCGGCCTTTATATGAAAAGTACGGATTTATAAAAATGGAAGATGGGATGGAGCTTCCGGTTCCCTGACTTTGAGCGATGCCGGTGGTCAGCTTAAAACCTGCCGGATTTCCAGCGTATTCCTGTCAAGCAGGACGCAGTCGGCGTATTTGCCAATATCCAGACTCCCTACTTGTCGGTCGATGCCGATAGAGCGGGCCGGATTGATCGTGGCGCAGGTGACCGCGGTCTCCAAAGAAATCCCCATAGAGACGGCTTGTCTGACGCACTGCATAAGATTGGAAACGGAGCCTGCGATCGTGCCGTCGGCAAGCCTTGCGCAGGCGCCGGATACATGTACGTCCAGTCCCCCCAGATCGTATACGCCATCCGGCATACCGGCGGCGCGCATGCTGTCGCTGATAAAAACCACGTGATCTTCGCCAAACAGCCGCAATAATCCCCTTACCACGGCAGGGTGTACATGTATGCCGTCACAGATGACTTCGGCAAAAACATTGTCAGCCATGTAACCGGCGCCGATGGGCCCCGGAGCGCGGTGCGACAGCGGCGGCATGGCGTTGCAGGTGTGTGTCAGATGATCCGCGCCGAGGGCGAACGCCTGCGCTGCAACGTCATAATCACAGGTTGTATGTCCCACGGATACATGCACCCCTCTGCTGACAGCCTCCGGGATAAATGTCATGGCGGGGGAGATCTCGGGCGCCACGGTAATCAGCTTGACCAGACCGCAGGATTCTTCCAGAAGCTTATCCAGAAGCTCGACGGATGGCGGAATGATATATGCCGGATTTTGGGCGCCCTTTTTTTCCGGGGCAATAAACGGTCCCTCCAGGTGAAGTCCCATCAGGCGCGCACCAACCGGGCTTTGGGAGGATGCCGGAGAATGTTCATTCTGTGCTGCTGCGCTCCGGCAGATCTGTAACAGGCGTTCGACGCCCAGTGTCATGGTGGCAGGACAGATGGAGGTGATACCGTTTGCCCGTTCATATTCCGCGATGGCGGCGATGGTCGCCGGCTCTGCATCGCACAAATCCTTCCCTACGGCCCCATGGAAATGTATATCTACCAGCCCGGGTATTACATAACAGCCCTCGGCATTAACGACAGTGCCGCCGGCCGTCCTGGCGAATCTTCCGTTTTCTATATAGAGAGTATCCTCTACAAATCCTGCTTTTCCTCGAAAAATCAGTCCGTTTCGAATAATCATTTTCCATCCTTTCTGCCTGCATTTGTTATAACGGCGCGTCTGCAAGGGCCTCTTCGTCGGCCACTAATGTTACATCCGGGTGCAGCTGGAGAACGGAAGCCGGAACCTGGGGCGTGACCGGTCCCCAGAAGGCCCGTGCCACAATGTCTGCCTTGCCGGATCCGTTGACGATAATCAGGATCCTGCGGGCCTGCATGATGGTCCGGATGCCCATCGTATAAGCCCGCGTGGGTACCTGCTCTATTCTGTCAAAGAAACGTGCGTTTGCACGGATCGTACTTTCTGCCAGATCCACCGGATGAGTTTCCTTTTCAAAGACAGGTCCCGGCTCATTAAAGCCGATGTGGCCATTATTTCCCAGTCCCAACAGCTGTAAATCAATGCCCCCCAGCTTACGGATAATATCCTCATGGGCCTGGCATGCCAGGGTGCCGTCGGGCTCCATGCCGTTTGGTATAAATGTGTGATCCGGACAAATATTGAGATGGCGGAAAAGGTTGTGGTGCATGAAGTAATGATAGCTTTGCTCATTTTCCTCCGGCAGCCCGCAGTATTCGTCCAGATTGACCGTTGAGACATGGGAAAAATCCAGATCGCCCCGCTTATACCCGTCGATCAACTGCTCGTAGACCCCGAGGGGCGTGGAACCTGTGGCGAGCCCCAGAACGCAGTCCGGCTTCAGGATGACTTGCGCTGATATGATGTTTGCGGCCTTGCGGCTCATGTCTTTGTAATCCTTTGTTTTGATGATATTCATAAGTGCCTCCTTAATAATAGTCCAGACGTTTTTAGTCGATTTGCGGTAATGGACTTTTTCTAATTTTATCTTAACATAATCCAGTGCCTTTTCAAGTGATTTGAAAGAGAATGACAAAATGGGATAAGAAAGCACAAATATGACAATTCCGCCTTGTGAGCGGGTCAGATATACTAAATTACAAAAAGAGCGCATGATTTAAAAATTTAACAGGAAGGTATAGAAATGATTGTACGCAGGATCACAGCCGGGGAGAGGCGGCGTGCGGAGGAAATATTCTCCATCGCCTTTGAGACCCCATGGCAGGAGGAAGCGTACCGGACGGAGAAATATGCGGCGTTTTTAGATGACGACGAGACGATGACCAGCTGCCTGTCCATCTTACCGTTTTCCGTCAGCTTTGACGGGAAAACGGTAAAGATGGCAGGGATCGGAGGGGTGTCGTCTCTTCCGCAATATCGGAGAACCGGCGGGATACGCGGATGCTTTGAGAAGATGCTTCCGGATTTGTACCGGGAGGGATATATGCTGTCCATGCTTTATCCGTTTTCAACGAATTATTACCGTAAGTTCGGATATGAGGTATGGGCGAGAGGCGCACGGTATGAGCTGGATTTGGCCCATATTCCGGGATTACCCCGTGAGGGCTGGTCCCTGCTGGCGGACAGTTCCAATGGGGAAAGATGTCTGGCGGACATTCGGCTGCTGACAAAGGAGTGGGAGCGGCGGTACAACGGTATGGCGGAGCTGAGCGATGAAAAATATGCTTTTGTGACGGAGGCGGACCCGTATCGAAAACAGGAATTTGTCTACATCCATTATGATGCCAAGGGGACGCCTGCGGGGTATATGGTGTACCGCAGGGAGAGGGACGGACAGGAACAGCGCCTGGTATGCTCCCGCTTTGTGTTCCGGGACAGGGTGGGAATCGAGGGGCTGCTCACATTGGCAAAATCCATGCAGGCAGATCACAAAAGCATTGTGTTTACCCTGCCTTCCTCTATCTGCCTTGATCCGCTGATTGATGAGTGGTCACTGGGCGCGTACAGGCGCAGTGATGCAAGTCTGGGGATGGCGCGTATTGTGAATGTGGAGGCTGCGCTGAAAGCGGCACGTTATCGCGGGAGCGGCAGCCTGACCATAGAAATTTTGGACGGGCAGATCCCGGAAAATAATGCCGTTGACTATGGTAACTGTGTTTAATGCAGTCCCAGGTCTTCTCCCGTAATGGTATCGATCCCGTTCTTTTGCAGAATGGCGGCCAGTCCTTCCGTATCCGCCACCCGGAAAATCATGCAGGCCTGCCCGTCTTTTTGACCGAAGACGGAGTACATATATTCCACGTCGATCCCGGCCCGGGAGATTACGCTGAGTACATTGCTTAAGCCGCCGGGAGCATCGGAAACCGCCACGCCCACAACCGGGGTCATAGTCAGGATAAAGCCCTGTTCCAACAGAATGGAGGATGCCTTGGAAGCGTCGTCCACGATCAGGCGCAGGACCCCGTAATCCGCTGTCTCCGCGATGTTGATGGCCCGCATATTTACTTGGTTATCCGAAAGAATGCCTGTTATGTCCGCAAGCTGTCCGGCCTTGTTTTCCAGAAATACAGAGATTTGAGGTATTGTCATAGCGTTCCCCTTTTCTGCGCTGTTTTGCGCGTAATAATTAGTTTGAATGGTAGCTTTAGCCCTTACTGACTATATCTTCCGCTTGTCAATGACACGCACGGCCTTGCCTTCGCTTCTGGTGATGGACTTGGGTGCCACCAGACGTACCTTGGCGTAAATGCCCAGCATGGCCTTTAATGCTGACACCAGGCCTTTCTCCATCTCCGTGATTTTGCCCAGATTATCGGAGAAGTTCTCAGGCGTCATTTCCACCATCACCTCGAGGGTATCGGAATTATTGACACGGTCTACAATAATCTGATAATTTGCGGGATAGCCCTGCTCTAAAAGCACGGTCTCAATCTGAGACGGGAAGACATTGACGCCCTTGACGATCAGCATATCATCGCTTCTGCCCATGGGCTTGCTCATTTTTACATGGGTGCGGCCGCAGGAACATTTTCCCCTGTTAAGAATGCAGATGTCCCTGGTACGGTAACGAAGAAGCGGGAAGGCTTCCTTGGTAATGGAGGTAAATACCAGTTCTCCCTTGCTGCCTTCGGGAAGAACCTCCCCTGTATCAGGATCAATGATCTCCGCAATAAAGTGATCCTCATTAATGTGCATACCGGTCTGCTCGCTGCACTCGAAAGCAACGCCGGGACCGCTGGTCTCTGTGAGCCCGTAGATGTCGTAAGCCTTGATCCCCAGCTTGTTCTGTATATCCTGACGCATTTCTTCGCTCCAGGCCTCCGCACCGAAGATGCCGGCTTTTAATTTGATCTTGTCCCGCAATCCCCGCTCATGGATGCTTTCCGCCAAGAAAGCGGCATAGGAAGGGGTACAGCAGAGAATGGTAGCCTCCAGATCCACCATAAACTGCAGCTGCCGGTCCGTATTGCCGGAGGACATGGGAAGTGTCAGACAGCCTACCTTATGGCTGCCGCCGTTTAAGCCGGGGCCGCCGGTAAAGAGTCCGTAGCCATAGCAGATGTGGCAGACATCCTCATTGGTGCCGCCTGCGGCCATAATGGCCCGGGCACAGCAGTCTTCCCACAGGTCCAGGTCGTGCTGAGTATAAAAGGCTACTACCCGGCGGCCGGTGGTGCCCGATGTTGACTGGATGCGGACACAGTCCTTAAGAGGCTTTGCCAGCAGGCCGTAAGGGTAAGCTTCCCGCAGATCATCCTTTGTTAAAAAGGGAAGCTTGTGCAGATCCTCCACGCTCCGAATGTCCTCGGGTGTAACCCCCTTTGCCTCCATCTTTGCACGATAATAGGGCACATTGTCCCATACATGGCGCACCTGTTTGACAAGGCGCTCATTCTGCCAGGAAAGAATTTGTTCTCTGTCGGCAGTTTCGATTTCTTTTTGATAATACTGTTCCATATATCCTCCGTGTTTCAATTATTTTGAAAGCGGCACAAGGCAGCTGCGTTTCATTATCCGGGTTTTGGCGCTGCGATATTTGATTTATCCTCGTCCTGATACAAATGCCTTTTTATTCATCTCCAGAAATTTGGGCGGGACACTTTGCTCTATTGCAGCCATCCACTCATCCTCCGTAAAGTCAAAG
>CAZAMX010000136.1:0-6225 GCA_964486095.1 uncultured Acetatifactor sp.
GCAAAAAAGAAACAGAAAAAGAAACAGAAAAAGAAACAAACGATAAGGAGAAGAATGGCAGCAGGACTCCGAAGCCAGGGATAGTTTATCATGTGTCGGATACTTCCGGGATCAGGGTTTTACAGCCCAGGGTCTCCACCCATAAAAAGCCGTATGTATACGCCATTGATAATCTGGTCACAGGTCTTCTCTTCGGCGTGAGGAAGGATGATTTTGATTTTCTCATTACCACGGATCAGGAAGACCGGCCTGTCGTGTATGAATGCTATCCGGATGCTTTTCGGCAAAAATATGAGGGCAGAAGCTGTTCGATTTATGAGCTTTCCGAAGAGGGCTTTGTGCGCGGCGCTACCTCCTGGACACCGGAGCTGGTCTCGGAGCGGGAAACGCCGGTACTGCGGGAAACGGCGGTACCGGACTTGTACAGCCGGCTGCTGGAGGAAGAGAAACAGGGTAATCTGGTGCTTCAGCGGTATCAGGATACGTCGGAGTATAAGGAGCTAATTTCACATCATATTGTAGACAGGCTGATCCGGTTTCAGGCTCTGCACGGAGACTGGGAGCAGGACAGCAGGTTTGCCACGTATTTCAGGCCCTTAATTGAGGGGCTATTGGCACTTATGGACGGCCATTTGCTGTAGAACGGAGGGAAAATGGCATATCAGGAATTCACCATAGAAGGGCGGAACGCCGTGATCGAGGCGTTTCGTGCCGGAAAGACCATAGACAAGATTTATGTCCTGGACGGCTGTCAGGACGGTCCCGTGATGACGATTAAGCGGGAGGCAAAGAAGCAGGACACCCCGATAAAATATGTGACAAAGGAACGGCTTGACCAGCTTTCTGAGACAGGAAAGCATCAGGGTGTCATTGCCGTGGCGGCGGCTTACGAGTATGCCGAGGTGGAGGACATTCTCCTGGCTGCCGAAGAGAAGGGGGAGCCGCCGTTTATCATTCTGCTGGATAATATCGAGGACCCTCACAATCTGGGGGCCATTATCCGCACAGCCAATCTGGCCGGGGCTCATGGAGTCATCATTCCCAAAAACCGGGCGGTGGGGCTGACGGCTACGGTGGCCAGGACTTCTGCGGGGGCCTTGAATTATACTCCGGTGGCCAAGGTTACAAACCTGGCAAAGACCATTGAAGAGCTGAAGAAAAAGGGGATGTGGTTTGTCTGCGCGGATATGGACGGTACGCTGATGTATCAGCTCGATTTAAAGGGCCCCATCGGCCTTGTGATCGGCAGCGAGGGCGAGGGCGTGGGCAGGCTGGTGAAGGAGAAGTGCGATATGGCAGCTTCCATTCCCATGAAGGGGAATATTGACTCCCTGAATGCTTCCGTGGCGGCAGGGGTGCTGGCTTATGAGATTGTGCGCCAGAGGCTGATGCCGGTGTGACGGAAGGCGTCCCATCAAAGTCCGGCTGTCAGGCAGCGCAGAAATGGAGAAAAGGATGGCAGGAAAATATTCCGATTATGAGCAGTGTACAGACGATGAACTGATTGACAGACTGCGTCGCGGGGAAGAGTCCATTATGGATTATATCTGCGACAAATATAAAAACCTGGTGCGGAGCAAGGCTAAGTCCATGTTTATTCTGGGAGCGGACAATGAGGATCTGATTCAGGAGGGCATGATCGGCCTGTTCAAGGCTGTGCGGGATTATGATATGGGGCGTGACGCCAGCTTTTACACCTTTGCGGAGCTGTGCATCAGCAGGCAGATGTACACGGCGGTGCGGGCATCCAGAAGGAAAAAGCATCTGCCCCTGAACACATATGTTTCTTTGGACAGCAGCAAATCCGCCGCAGAAGAGGATGAAAAGGAGGGACAGACGCTGAGTGAGCTGCTGGCTGACAAGGCGGAGCTTTCTCCGGAAGAGCTGTTTTTGGATAAGGAACGGATGGCTTATCTGGAGAAGACCATTGAGGAAGAGCTGAGCGATTTTGAGCGGCAGGTTCTGGATCTGTATCTGACCGGTATGAGCTATGGGCAGGTGGCCAAGGTGCTGGGGCGGGATGAGAAGGCCACGGACAATGCGCTGCAGCGGCTAAAGGGAAAAATCAGGAAAATGCTGTAATTAATACTTTTTTTAGAAAATTCACATATTTCATGTATTGACCGGCAATTACCGGGCGGCATATAATGAACGAAGAAAAAAGCGGTAATGCAAAAGACAGGAGTTTGATATGCCGAAATTCAGTGTGAAAAAACCCTTTACCGTGCTTGTCATGGTAATTGTGATCATGATATTGGGGGTGGTATCTTTAAGCAGCATGACCACGGACCTGCTGCCGGAGATGAATCTGCCCTATATGATTGTAATCACTACATATCCGGGAGCCAGCCCGGAAAAGGTGGAGTCCTCTATATGCGAACCCATGGAAAGGGCTCTTGGCTCCGTTTCCGGAGTGAAAAATGTCTATAGCACATCCAACGAGAATTACGGCATTGTACAGCTGGAGTTTGTGGACGGAACGGACATGGATTCGGCCATGGTCAAGGTATCCAGCTCGCTGGATGCCGTGGAAGCAGCTCTGCCGGAGGAATGCGGAACGCCCACCATCATGGAGATCAGCATGGACATGATGGCTTCCGTGTATCTTGCCGTTGCTTATGACGGCATGGATATTCAGGAGACTTCCCGGTTTGCGGAGGACACGGTGATTCCTTTTCTGGAGAGGCAGGAGGGTATTACCAGTATTTCTTCCATCGGTCTGGTGGAAAATTCCATTGTAGTGGAACTGAATGAGGATAAGATACAGGAGCTTAACGACAAGATCCTCGCAAAGGCGGATGAAGCCTTTGAAGAGGCTTATGCGCAGATGGAGGATGCGGCAAAGCAGCTGGAGGACGCGGAAAAGAGCCTGGCAGACGGCAGGCAGGAGATGGTAAGCGGCCAGAAGGAGATAAACAGCGGGAAGCAGGAGCTGGAAGAAGGCAAGAAGGGGCTGGAAGACGGGAAAAACGAGCTGGAGGACCAGAAGAATGCCACCGTTCAGAAGCTGGCAGAGACGAAAAGGGATTTGCTGACGGCAAAAACAAATCTGGAATCCACAAAGATGAGCCTGACCACCAATCTTGTCATGGTTCAGCAGATTGACGCGGCATTGACCAAGATGCAGTCAGGGACGGATATTGTAACCACGGCTCCCGGAAAATATGAGGAACTGATGGGGCCTTACGCCGGTGAATCCGTTTCCGGCAGCGACGCGGCTCCGACGCCGGATGATGCCACAAAGGCTGAGGTGGAAAAGCTGAAGGCGGACTATATGAACAGTGAGGTGGTCAAGCTCCTGCAGAGCAGTGACAATCAACTGGTTGTGCAGACCATAGGGTTTCTGGAGGATGCGGTCTGGACGGACCCTGCGCAGTATGAAGCAGTCCGGGGCGGGCTGGCTGCAGTGGCAGGCGGTGCTTCCGGCCTGAAAAGTATGCTGGAGGCCATCACAGGCGGACTGGATCGAATAGAGTATGAGAAGACGGTGAACGAGAATCTTCAGAAGATAAACGTAGGTCTGGCTCAAGTTGACGCGGGACTGGTGGAAGTGGAAAAGGGTGAGCTGGAGGCGGCGCTTGGCTTTGCGGAGGCCAGCAGCCAGATTTCCATGGGAGAATTCCAGATGGATATGGCCCAGTCCCAGTTGGATGCCGCTCAGTCTCAGCTGAATTCCGGCAAAGATTCTCTGGCAGATGCCGAAAAGCAGATTGAGGACGGCTGGAAGGAATATTATGAGGCGTTGGATAACTTTGAGCTTCAAAGGGCCGAGGCTCTGCGTCAGGCCAATGCAGACCGGCTTTTAAATATCAGCACCCTGTCGCAGCTGATTTATGCCCAGAATTTCGCCATGCCTGCGGGTTATATAGATGACAGGGAGGACAATTCCTGGCTACTGAAGGTGGGCACTAACTTTGCAAGCCTGGAAGAGCTGTCCCAGGTGGTGCTGGTTTATATGGAAGGGATCGGGGAAGTCCGCCTGTGCGATGTGGCAGATATTACGGTGATTGACAATTCGGATATGAGCTATGCCAGGCTGGACGGCAACGACGGCATTATTCTGTCCGTGTTCAAGGGCTCTACGGCGGGCACCAATGAAGTCAGCAGGAATGTGGATGCCGCCGTGGCCCAGCTGCAGGAAGAATATCCGGGCCTGTCCGTCATGACGCTGATGGATCAGGGTGATTATATTACCATGATTATCAACGGCGTACTGCAGAGCATGATTGTGGGCGCTATTCTGGCCATTGTTGTCCTGGCCCTGTTTTTAAAAGATGTGAAGCCGACGATAGTGGTGGCGGTCAGTATTCCGCTGTCCGTGCTGACGGCACTGATACTGATGTATTTTTCCGGCATATCTCTGAACATGATGTCTTTATCCGGTCTGGCGCTGGGTATTGGTATGCTGGTGGACAATTCCATCGTTGTCATCGAGAATATTTACCGGCTGCGTACCAAGGGTGTGGCGGCGGCCCGGGCTTCCGTGCAGGGGACAAAGCAGGTGGCAGGAGCTATCATTGCTTCCACATTGACTACGGTAAGCGTGTTTGCTCCCATGATATTTACCACGGGTACGGTGCGAGAGCTGATGATGCCCATCAGTCTTACCATTATCTTTACCCTGTGTGCTTCTTTGTTGATCGCCATGACCGTGGTCCCGGCTACCGGTTCCACGCTTTTAAAAAATTCTGCCGAGAAGAAGCATCCCTGGTTTGACAAGGTTCAGGATGCCTATGGAAGGCTGCTGGAGTTCTGCCTGAAGGTAAAGGTGGTGCCGCTTGCCGTGGCAGTAGCGCTTTTGGCCTTCAGTATCTGGGCGGTAGTGCGGATGGGTATTGTCATGATACCGGAAATGACCTCCAATCAGATCCAGATCTCCGTGCAGATGCCGGAAGATGCAGAAAAAGACACCTGTTATCAAACCGCAGATCAGGTGATGGATGCCATCCTGTCGGTGGACGGGGTGGAGAGTGTAGGTGCAATGTCGGGAGGCTCCATGTCCCTGGTAGCTTCCACTGCAGGCGGCGGCTCCGATAATTTTACTACTTATTCTTTTATGGTTATCACGGAGAATGAGGATGCAGGTGAGACGGAAGTAAAACGAATATGCGAGGATATTATGGAGAGGACATCCGGCTTGAACTGTCAGGTGTCTGTTTCCACCGGAATGTCTGAGATGAGTACCATGATGGGCTCCGGACTTTCCATCAATGTATATGGAGCGGATCTGGAAACCTTGAAGAACATCACGGAAGAAATCATGGAGATAGTGGATACCATAGAAGGCTTTACGGATATATCCAACGGCCAGGAAGAGCCGGATCAGGTCATCCACCTGATTTTGAACCGGGATGCTGCCATGAAGCAGGGACTAACGGCAGCTCAGATATTTGCGGAGATCAGCGGCAGTCTGACGGAGAGTGCTACGGCCACTACGGTTACGGAGGGCGGGGTGGAAATGGAAATAGTGGTAAAGGATATACGAGAGCCGATGACAAAGGAAAATATTCTGGATTATAGCTTTGAGACCCAGGCAACGGATGAAAAGGGTAACAGTATCACAGAAGATCATCCCCTTTCAGAGTTTGCGGAGATCATGATCGAGGACGGAGTACAGTCCATTCAGCGTGAGAATCAGAGCCGTTACATGACGGTGACGGCTTCCGTGGAAGAGGGCTATAATGCCACGCTGCTGTCCAGAGAGTTGGAGCCTCTGTTGGAGCAATATGAGCTGCCTTCGGGATATAGTTTTGATTCTGTGGGTGAATCTGACACCGTAAACCGGATGATTGTGGAGATGATTAAGGTGTTGCTGCTGGGCCTTGCCTTTATTTATCTGGTCATGGTAGCTCAGTTCCAGAGTCTGTTAAGCCCCTTTATTGTTTTGTTTACGGTGCCTCTGGCATTTACGGGAGGTTTGATTGGTCTGCTGATTATGGGAGAGCCTCTTTCCGTTATGGGGATGATGGGCTTTGTGGTCCTGCTGGGAACAGTGGTAAATAACGGTATTGTTTTTGTAGATTATGTAAATCAGCTGCGGATAGGCGGACTGGAGCGGCGGGATGCGCTGATTGCCACCGGCAAGACGAGGATGCGCCCTATTCTGATGACTGCACTGACCACGATCCTTGCCATGGCAAGTCTGTTGTTCGGTGATGACCTGTCCAGCCAGATGTCAAAGGGGATGGCAATCGTTGTGGCCGGGGGTCTGGCATATGCTACTCT
>CAZAMX010000136.1:6235-6481 GCA_964486095.1 uncultured Acetatifactor sp.
TTTATCATTCCGGTAATGTATGATATTCTCTTTAAAAAGAATCCCGTCAATGTGGATATTGGACGGGAAGATCTGGACGATGTGCCGGATGATGCGGCGGAGTATCTGCGGATGAAAGCGGAAAGCGCAGAGAGGGCCGAAAGCCGTCAGAAGGAAAAAGCTGTAAAGAGAAAGCGGGGATGGAAAAAGCCGGAGCGGTAAGAGCGGCCGCCGCTTGGGGCTGCCTCGGGCAGGAGCCAGATGGGG
>CAZAMX010000137.1:0-6478 GCA_964486095.1 uncultured Acetatifactor sp.
ACCATCATAAAAAAGAAAATATAAGGATTTTGGGCTTGCTGTATGGCATCGGTGGCCTGGCCGGAATTGTGATTGAGCTGGTCATGACGGCCGTAGCATAGTTATCAAATCGATAGGAACGAACAGGAAATGGATGAGCTGGAATACCCCAAGGGGTTGAAATGGACCAGGCAGCGGAAAAGTGTATACAGGATTCTTTGGAATGCGGAAGAGCCGTTAAATGCTGCGCAGATTTACCATCTGGCGGAGCAGGAGGTCGGAGGAAAGGACTATGCACCTTCTACCGTATATCGCATCCTGGCGGCGTTTGAAGAGCTGGGGCTGGTGGAAAAGACTACCTGGATGGGAGACGATACGGCGGTATACTCCTTAAACAGAGGCAGGCACACTCATTATGCCGTATGCCTGCAATGCCGCAAAAGAATTCCTCTGCGGAGCTGTCCCTTTGCCCATATCCATTTGGAGAAAGAAACGGAGGATTTTACCGTAGTCAGTCATAAGCTGGAGCTGTACGGCTACTGCAGGGATTGCAGAGGACCGGAGAACGGGGGAAAATAGCCGTCAGCAGGATTCGTTTTTAATCAGTCGTGTCTGGAAGGTGATATGCTGATGCTCTCTTTCCTTATTGATAAGTCCCAGGAGCAGATGATAGGTATGCTCCATCAGCTCAGTCAGAGGCTGTTCGAAGGTGGTGACGGTGGGAATGCAGTAATTCATGACCTCGATACCGTCAAAGCTGATGATTTCTATATCTTTTCCCGGAATTCTGCCAAGGTCATGGATTGCCTTAATGACAGCAGGCGCAATGATGTCCGCCACGCAGCAGACAGCGGTGATCTCCGGGTGCTGCTGCAGATGCTTGGAGAGAGAGCTGTAAGCCCTAGCATATCTGTAATCGCTTTCGAGAACGTGATCGAAATTATGCTCCAGATGGTGTTCGTTCAATGCGGCCCGATACCCTTTTACGCGAAGTCCATAGACGCTGTTGTCTGCGCCGGAGGATATGAGAGTGCATATTTCCTTATGCCCTTTTTGAATCAGGTAGCCCATCTGAGCATATGCAGTCTCAAAGTGATTTACCTGAACGCTTGAGTAGGCGGTGTGCCCCGTGTGCAGCGGCAGTACGGTGTTTACAAATATGGTGGGGCAGGCTAAAAGCTCTATCTGCCCGGGAGCCACACATTCAAAATTGCCGCCGATGTAGACAAGTCCACAAAGCTTGTGCCGTTCCACGTAGGCTGTCAGTTCCTGAAATTTTTCCTGCTTGTCCTGTATGTAATAATTATCATGAAATGACAGAATAGTATAGCCGGAATTGTGCAGCCGTATGGAGAGCATTTCTTCTAGGGAATTATAGAGAGCGTTGTATACCCCTTCTACTACCAGCCCGATTTGAGCCGCGCCGGCAGATTTTGAGGCGCGGGAATTTGTTCCCGGGTCATACTGGTTTTCCTCTATGATGCGCAGTACATGTTGTCTTGTAGCCTCGCTGATGTCCGGATAATTATTCAATACCTTGGAAACGGTTCCGGGGGTTACGTTGGCCAATCTTGCAATATCTCTGATGTTCATATTAATAACCATGCCTTTCCGTAACATGCGAATTTTTGACGGCGAAAAGCTTAAGCTTTTTGCCTGCGGCCGTATTATTTCTATATTAAATGATTTCCCATACTTCCAGCGGAGTGATTCCCAGTGATTTCACATGGCTGTATGAGTCCGAAAGGCAGTGATCCCAGACCTGCGCAGGGTTATGGCAGTCAGAGCCTATGATAACGCGGGCGCGGGAGCCGTGTACCTTTTCCCAGAAAGCACGGTGAGGGTACATAAACCGTTTCCCGTCCGGATAGTCATGTATTCCCCGCCGAAAGCCGTTGGCGTTAAATTCCAGGATCGTGTCGGTAGAAACAGCCGCATTAATAATCAGATCGCAGGCAGCATCACAGTTTTTGTCCCAAGCAAAGTAATTCATGGCAAAAATATCGGGATGGGCCACCATCTTAAAATAGCCGGTTTTCATGGCCTGAACCACGGCGCGGGCGTAATCAAGATAGTTTTCCGTACTCTGAGCCTGGGTGATATTGAACAATTCTCCTGCCGAATTTCGATAGAAGTGTTCGCCTAAAAGGAGATAGTCAAGCTTCCATGCCTGCAGAAGGGATTCGTAATAGGCATGGTATTCGGGAAGATATTCAATTTCCAAACCCTTATAAAGAATTATATCAGCAGAGTATTTATCAGTCAATAAGTCAATGGCGTGCAGATGCTTTGGCAGCTCCGAGTAAGGCATCCGCAGACCGAAGTCTCTGTCGGGGAAGGGAGCATGGTCGGAAAAGCCCAGTATATCTAAATCTGCCCGAAGAGCGTTTTCTACATAGTCTTCCTCGCTGCCCTGGGCATGCCGGCAGCGCTGTGTGTGGGTGTGATAGTTTACTTTCATGCTGATCTCCTGTCTGCCCTTTTGGGGGCGTAATATTTCCGAATTTCGCCTTGGCCAAATTGACCAAGAGGCATGCGTTTCGCTGGTGTTTCTTTAAAAATAACACAATTGAGAAAAGAAATGGCAAAATACAAAACTTAATATAATCATAACACTGCATAAATTAAAAAGCAATAAGGAAAATAAAATGTATATTTCATACAAAATCAGGTTGACACTACGAAACAATAATGATAGTATTTCCTTGAAAGGGCACGAAACAAAAAGAATGTTTCGCTTGTGCACAACGAAACACCCGTTATTACGGGATTTACGATGGAAAAATCTATGATGGAAAAGGAGAAAGTATATTTATGAAGAAAAAAATAATGTCTATGATACTGGCAGCCTGCATGACGGCGGGATTGGCCGGGTGTGGGAGCAATCCTGAAAAGGCGGGAAAGGATTCGGAGCAGCAGTCTACGCAGAATCCGTCGCAGCAGACCGAACAGTCCGGTTCCGTACAATCTGATTCCGGGGAGCAGGAAGCCTCAAAGGCTCCTGAAGAGGTTGCGCCGGAAGCGATAAAGCTGACGGTCTGGAGTCCTTCCGAGGATCAGAATCCGGATCTGGGACAGTGGCTGAATACCATGTGCGAGCAGTTTAACGAACTCCACCCGGAATGGGACATTACCTTTGAATATGGCGTATGCACAGAGTCTGATGCAAAGAAGCTGGTTCCCCAGGATATAGACGCTGCCGCAGACGTATTCCTCTATGGTTCCACCGGCCTTGAAAACCTCTGCCAGTCCAGCAGCTTGACGGAGTGGGGCGGAAAATATAAGGAGGCGGTTGAGGCCGCTTATCCGGAAGCCTTGGTGAGCTGTCTTAATTATGACGGCGGACTTTACGGCGTACCCATCACGACGGATACTTATTTTATGTATTATGACAAGAGCGTATTTTCCGAAGAGGATGTAAAATCGCTGGATGCCATGCTGGAAAAAGGCAAGGTGGCTTTCCCGCTGGCAAACGGTTATTATCTGGCAGCCTTCTATCAGGGAAACGGATGTACCTTTTTCGGTGAGGACGGAAAGAGCTGGGAAGCCGGAATTGACTTAAGCGGTGACAAAGCACTGGACGTTACCAACTGCCTTGTAGATCTTGTGGCAAACAAGAACTTTATTGTTGCGGAGCCCTCTGACGCCATCGGCATGATGCGGGAAGGTAATTGCGACGCATACATCTGCGGTACCTGGCAGGCAACTCAGACAAAAGAGGTCTTAGGCGAAAATTTTGGGGTGACGGTACTGCCTTCTGTAAAGATAAACGGCGTGGATACTCAGATCAGGCCATTTACCTCCGCCAAAGCCGTGGGCGTAAAATCCACGACGGCATATCCGGAAGCGGCAATGAATCTTGCATTGTACCTGGCGGGATATGATTCTCAGAAAGCCCATTACGAGCTGCGGGGTTATGTGCCCTGTGAGAATACTCTGGTGGCTGAGGTGCAGGATGATGAGATCTGTAAGGCCGATGCCAGGACCGTAAACGAGATCGCCATTGCGAGAGCCTGCTTTACCGAATTTTCTTATTTTTGGAGCCCTGCGGAGAGCATGGGAACGGATTTGCGGGACGGTGTGGTGACACATGAAAACGCAAAAGAAAAGACAGAAGCTTTTCACGCGGCTGCAAATTCCTCCGGAGTGGAGTAAGCATATAAAGAAAAGGAACTTTCAAAATGGGAAAGACAAAGAAGAAAAAGTTTTTTAATCAGGGCAGCGTGATCCGGGCGCTGAAAAACGGATCGGTGATTGTATCCCTGTCTGCAGTGATCTGCGGGCTGGGATGTATCGTCAGGAAACAGTTTGTCAAAGGGTTTCTGTATCTGGCGGCAGAAATGCTGGTCATTCTATATATGGTAAACGCAGGCTTTTATAACCTGCGGAAGCTGGTCACTCTGGGAGATGTGAGCAGCAGAAGATCTGGAATGAGGCGAAGAGTCTTTATGAATATGTGGACGGAGACCGCTCCCTGACAATTCTTCTTTATGGCGTCATAACGGCGGCGGTTCTTCTCTTTGCTTTTCTTCTGATTAGAAGCTCTGTAAAAAGCGCCTATGCCGCGGAGGTTTTACAAAAAAACGGAAAGTCTGTTCCCGGGATACGGCAGGATGTCAGGGAGCTGCTCAATCAGAATCTGCATAAGACGCTGCTTTCCCTTTTTATCAATTGGAAGGAAATACGGGCCAAGAAGCTGTGGAGATTTTGCTTTGTGCTGACGGTAGCGGTTCCTCATTTCGTGACGCTGTTGATCATCAAGCAGATGCTGCAGCCCACAGGGGCAGTTAATGTGCTGCTGCAGAATCTGGGACTTACGGACTCGCCGCTGCCGTTTTTTACGGATGCCGCCTGGGCCAGAGTCAGCGTAGTACTGATTAATATTTGGGTGGGTGTACCCTATGTATTGCTGCAGATTACGGGAATTCTGCAGAATATTCCCCAGGAGCTGTATGACTCGGCCAGGGTGGACGGAGCAGGCCCGGTAACAGTCTTCCGCAAGATTACGCTGCCCTATATGCTGTTTGTGACCACTCCCTATCTGATTACTTCCTTTACAGGCAACATCAATAACTTTAACGTAATTTTCCTCACGTCGGGAGGACTTCCCAGACCGGTGGAGTCTACCGCAGGAAAGACCGATCTGCTGATTACCTGGCTGTATAAGCTGACAATCGAAAAGCAGTATTATGATGTGGGAGCGGTTATTGGTATTATGACCTTTGTGACATTGGGGATTGTCTCGTTGATTACTTTCCGTTTCAGTGGCTCATATAAAAATGAGGAGGGATTCCGATGAAAAAAAGCAGGAAATCTTTGCGAAAAAGGATAGTGGTGGGGGCGTCCCACGGCGTACTGGCTTTTCTCTCCTTTGTATGGTTGATTCCTATTGTCTGGGTGGTGCTTACCAGCTTTCGCGGAACCAAGGGCTCCTACAGCTCCACCTTTTTCCCCTCCAGCTATTCGCTGGATAATTACAGAAAGCTGTTTACAGATTTTTCCGTATTCAACTTTCCGCAGATGATGCTGAATACGCTGATTATAGCAGTAGTAAGCTGCCTGATTTCCACCTTCTTTGTGGTTTCTGTGGCATGCACTCTCTCAAGGCTGCGCTTTCGGGGAAGAAAGGCATTGATGAATGCGGCGATGGTAATCCATTTATTTCCTGGATTTATGTCCATGATTGCTGTATACTATATTGTAAAGATGATGGGCTGGACGGACGGGCCCATGCTGCGGGTGGCCATGATCGCAGTGTACGCAGGAGGCGCCGGTGTGGGATACCATATTGCAAAGGGCTTCTTTGACACCATTCCCATTGCGCTGGATGAAGCGGCGATGATTGACGGGGCTACCAAGTGGCATGTGCTGACGAAGATTATTATGCCCTTGAGCAGACCAATTATTGTATATACGCTGTTGACCTCTTTCGCAGGTCCCTTCAAGGACTTTATGCTGGCAAAGGTGCTGTGCGGACCGAATAAGGACTATTTTACCGTGGCTGTGGGTATGTACCAGATGCTGGAACGAGAATACATAGATCAGTGGTTCTGCAGCTTTGCTGCGGCAGCGGTAGTCATATCCATCCCCATTGCGGCACTTTTCCTGTGTACGCAGAAGTACTACGCGGAGGGAATCAGCGGTGCGGTAAAAGGTTAAATACAGGAGGTTTTATGGAAAAAGCGGCAATTTTGCATGATCCGGACAATTATTATTTTTATTCCACAGGCAGGGACACATTCACTGTTAAGCTGATGGCAAAAGCAGGGGATGTGTCCCTTGCTGTTCTGCATTATCGTGATAAGTATATTCCCCTGGACAAGCTGGATACCAGAGGACGGGTTCCCATGCGCCGGGTGGCGTGTGACGGAGTTCATGATTACTTTGAGGCCGAGCTTCATATCAATATGCTCTGCATTCGGTACTTTTTCGAAATGGAGGATCAGGATGCAGCCACTGTATATTACGGAAACTATTCCTTTTATGACAGGGAGCCGGA
>CAZAMX010000138.1:0-6475 GCA_964486095.1 uncultured Acetatifactor sp.
AGTCCGATTTCCTCATCACAGGTAAAAAGCGCTTCCAGCGGCGGATGCTTTGCATCCTTAGATGCCAGCAGCGCCAGAATATAGGCAACCGCAATTCCATCGTCCGCCCCAAGCGTCGTTTTATCCGCCCACAGATACTCTCCATCCGTGCACAAACGTATTGCATCCTGCGCCATATTGAACGGACAATCCGGCTCCGCTTCGCACACCATATCCAAATGCCCCTGTAAAATAACCGGATCGCTATTCTCATAACCGGGTGATGCCTCTTTAAATATCATCACATTTCCATAGTCATCCTGATAGGAACAAAGCCCGTGCTCTGCGGCAAACTCCATACAGTATTGTTCCAGACGCCCCGTATTCCCCGAACCGTGGGGGATCTTTGTGATCTCTTCAAAAAAACGAAATACATTTTTCGGTTCCAAATCTGATAATACTCCCATACTAAGCTTTGACCTCCTGTTTATACATTTTTCTATGATTTAAAGTTTTCTATTTCAGAGTCTCACTGTTGTTGAGCACAAGGGTGCTGTACAAAAACAAAACGTCGCAATTGTCAAACTCCACAAAGTTTCCCAGCAGCTCACTGGAGAGATAACGAATATCTATCAGCGTGATCTCCCTGTATCCCTCAAACAGCAGGGGGGCAATACTGCTGCCAAAGGAATCCCGAAAGATGATGAGCCTCCTGTCCGTATCCGCGTCGCTGTTGTATATCGTCAACAGGGATTTGGGCCCTGCCAAAAACAGCTCATAGGGATCCCTGCCCACTGCCCGATCCGGATCATAAACGGGAATTTCCGCATTTGTCTCATAATCATATACCCGACAGGAATCAAACAGATCACTTTCCAGATAACAGATCTCTTCCGCAGGCAAAGGCAGCGCAGACTGCCCGTAATATACCCCGTAAAAAGGATGCTCCGAACTCCTGACCTCATACTCCGCAGAAAGCGTCACTCCCATTCCTTCTGCCAGCCTCTGCGCCACATCAACGATTCTTTCCTGCCGCCAGTGGGTGTCCGTCTTATAATAATCCGTAAGCTCCAGACAATCATATATGTCAATGTAACGCATATAACCTGTCTTTCCTCTCAAATAAGCCGCAAGCTCTTCATAGTCCAATGCCGGATAGCCGTTTTCCCCTGCCAGAAAAAAGTTTTTGTCCGGTATAACGGACAGATAAACATTTACCTTCCTGCCATCCAGATATTTTTCATATATATGCTGAAACCTGGCAGCAGCATGATCAAGAGAATCCGTATTCAGGGGATATTCCAGTTTTGAAGCATAGCCCTCCGCCACATAAATGCCTCCCACGTCCCTCTGACCCAGAAGGCAGAGAGCAGTTAAGGATTTTAATGACCGAAAAACGGTCCGCAGGGGAAACTGGTCCGTTGCGTAGCTTTCAAAATCCTGCATAAATTTTCCCGACATCAGCTCGGACAGCCGGAACGAAGGCATAGCCGCAAGGGGCCTTCTCTCGCTTTCCGAAAGTGCATCTGCCGGCTTAAACAGACACCAGACAAAAACGCCAAAAAAGAAAATTGCCGCAGATAAAACTACGGTCCTGTTTTTTACTTTTTCCGTCAATATCCATTCCTCCCATGCCGAGCCCCCGGTCCTGCCGGCATATCCGGCGCCCTGAGCGTTCTGGCAGTTTTCTGATTGAAATATTAAAAACGAAAGTACAGGAACGGATTAAAGGAACCGTCCACAATATAACCTGTGATTACAAGCAGCAGCAGTATTAAAAACACAGGCTCTACGGCATTTAACACCAGGGCTGCTCTTCTGTTCTCCCGCAGCCTTTTGATGCCTCCTGATACCAACGGCGTAGCGCCAATGACCGCCGCTGCCAGAATCAGCCCATAGCTCTTCAAATAGTAAAGCGCTTCCGCCGAAACCGCAGGAAATCCTCCTGCGCCGAACATGGCGCCGATCTGAACACAGGCTTCCGCAAGACTGGCAGCGTTAAAAAGCACAAAGCTAAGCAGTACAGCCAGCCCCACATAAATATGGCTCAGCAGCTTTGCCCTCTCCAACAGCTTTTTGAGCAAAAGCTTTTCCGCCACCAGCAGAATACCAAAAAAAAGCCCCCATACAATAAAATTCCATTCAGCGCCATGCCAAAAACCTGTAAGAAACCACACCACCAGCAGATTAAAAATCCAGCGCGGCCTTTTCACCCGGTTCCCCCCCAGGGGAATATACACATAGTCTCTGAACCAGGAGCCAAGAGAAATATGCCATCTCCGCCAGAATTCGGTAATGCTTGCGGAAATATAGGGATAATTAAAATTTTCCAAAAAATCAAAGCCAAAGATGCTGCCAAGCCCAATGGCCATATCGCTGTAACCCGAAAAGTCAAAATAAATCTGCAGGGCACAGGCTGCCGCGTAAAGCCAAAAGAATAACACCGACTTATCGTTGGAAGTCCGAAATATACTGCATAGTTCTCCCAGGGAATTGGCTATCAGAACCTTCTTCCCCAGGCCGAGAATAAAACGTCTGATACCAAGGGCACATTTTTCAACACTATGCTGACGATGCTCCAGCCGCTCTGCAATATCTGCATACCTGACAATGGGACCGGCAATCAACTGTGGAAACATGGCCACATATGCCGCCAGATGAATAAAATTCTTTTGAGCAGGAACGCTCTTTCGATAAACATCCACCGTATAGCTTAGAATCTGAAACGTATAAAAACTGATACCGATGGGGAGCGTCACCTTTAAAAGAGGAACAGACAGACCGGTGACCGCATTAAAATTCTTAATAAAGAAATCCGCATATTTACAATAGCCCAAGATACCCAGACTGATAACAACGGAGACTGTCAAATATACCTTTGCCCGGCAGCCTCCGTTTCTTTCTATCAATATTCCAAACAGATACCCCTGCAGAATTGTCAGGAGCATCACCAGCACAAACTTAGGTTCACCCCACGCGTAAAAAACAATACTTGTGAAGAGAAGCACCGCATTCTTCAGCTTCCCCGGCGCCGCAAAATAGAGCAGCAGCGCACAGGGAAAAAAATAGTAAAGAAACGGTATGCTCGAAAAAACCATGCTTTTTCCCTCTGTTTCAATTACACGATGGGCTCTTCATAAACCAATTCCGCAGACTCATATGCTGCCATCGCCTTGGTCTTGAAGGTGTCAATGAGTTCTTCGTTTCCAAACGCAGAAATCACATAATTTCCCACAGTAATCACAATCAGCTTATCGGGGAAGCCGCACATCCACTGACGCTGCATAATATTATCCTTCAGGGAATCCGCCACGGCAGATACATTGTCCGCACTGCTTACATGAAACGCACCACAGGTAAAGGTATTTGCATTCATCATATGCACCAGGGAAGCCGCCTCGTCAATCATGGACGCAGATGCTTCCGGCAGGCCGAGAGTATAATCCAGCATGGATGTATCTTGAATCCCATAATTGCCGGGGGCTCCGTCCACCATGTTTTCCTCGGAGAAATCCCCTCCCATAACCGGAAACTTTTCCTCTTCCCCATAGCTGTCCCATATGGTATTCAGCAGGGTAAGGGCATCCGGAATATCCGCCCCTTCGTTTCCGCCGTCTTTCCCTTTACCGCAGGCTGCAAGCGAAAACACCATAACCACAGCCAAAAGCATTGCCAAAAACTTTTTCATCACAAAATCCTCCTGTTATTGTTATAAAAATATATAAGTTATTCTACCACAAACCGTACCTGTTTTATACAAATTATTTTCATTCTGATACGCTTTCTTTCTGTTTCGCCCTGTCTTCCTCCAGCAGCCTTTCAAATTCCGCCCGGCAAACCGGCTTTGAAAAGAAATACCCCTGAAGCAGCGTGGCATCCATTCCGCCCACAATATCGGCCACATCATGATTTTCCACACCCTCCACAATGGAGTCATACCCTAGCTTCCTGCACATATTCAGCAGGTTATCTATGATAACATAATCAATCTCATGGCCGGGCTCGGAAAGCTCCCGCACAAAGGAATGCTCTACCTTTATGTAATCCACATGAAGAGACTTCAGCATCTCCAGCGAAGCATAGGCCGTGCCAAAATCATCCAGCGCCACCTTAAATCCCCGCCCCCGCAGCCTGTCAAACAGGGAAGCCAGCTCCTGAGGCTTTTCTACCTGGCAGCTCTCCGTCAGCTCGATAATGATATTTTTCGGGTCACAGCCATATTTGTCCAGACAAAGATTCAGCTGCCGCTCAAACTCTTCATCCAAAAACTGCTGATAGGATACATTAAAGCTTATCTGCAGATCCCCGTATTTTTCCCGCCATTCCACCTGATGCCGCACAGCCTCCTCCATAACCCAGAAGCCCACCTCCCGGATACCGCCGTATTCCTCCAGCACCTTGATAAACTCCATGGGATAAGAGTCCGTCACCTTTTCACCCTTCCAGCGGAGCAGACATTCGCAGCCCGTGATTTTACGGGTATTCGGATTTACAAAGGGCTGGAAAAACACCTCGAAGCCCTTAAAACCGTTGGCGATACATTGCTTTAAATCTTCTCTCAGTGCCTGGCTGCGCCGATGCTGCCTTACGATCTCTTCCGAGAAAAACACCAGCTTTCCCCTGTGGTGCATTTTTGCATATTCCAGGCAATGCTCCAGCCGCTTGATCATCCTCTCCCTGGAATCCGCGTCCTCCGGAAACAAGATGGCCCCTCCCGACACGGAAATACTTACCTTCTGCCCGTTAGCAAGCTCCATCGCATCCGCCCGCCTGCATACCTTTGCAAAAAAATCTTCCATTGCCGCCCGATCAGCCTCAGGCCCGATGGCTATAAATTCATCCCCGCTGAAACGGAACAGGCTAAAACCCCTGCCGCAGCAATCCTTGAGAATTCTGGAAAACAAAACCAGCAGCTCATCACCGGCATTATAACCGTAGTTGCTCACAACCTTACGAAAACCGTCCAGCCCCATCAGCACGGCAATCCCTTTTCCTTCGGAAATATTATAATGATACAGCTCATGGGCGGTAGGCAGTCCGGTAAGGGAATCATATTTATTCTGTCCGTCAAGCCTGGTCATCAGGCCTGCAAATATGATGGGCTTTCCTTCCTTATCCTTGATCACGCTGCCCTTGCACTCCAGCCACACATACTCGCCATAGCGGTTCAGCGCCCTGTACTGACATTCATGCCTGGTTTTGGCTCCTGAAAAAACCCCGTTAATATCCTCTTCATAAAGCGCTCTGTCCTCGGGATGGATATGTTCTTCCCAAACCGCTCCGGCATTTTCAATATACTCTCCCTCCAGATCAAAATATTCTACCGAGGCCATGGACCATCTGGAAATATCGGTCCGCATATCACAGACATAAATGTAGACATTATCCGACGCCGCTGCAAACGCCTCAAAGAGTTCATTGTTAAAAATATCGCTCATGCTAATAGCCATGCCTTTCCGTAACCTGCGAATTCTTGACGGCGAAAAGCTTAAGCTTTTTGCCGTATGGGCCGCAGGCACAAATTTGCGTGTGAAAAATTCATTTTTCACACTAATCCCCCTTCCACAGCAGGAACGCTTATCTCACTTACCATAAATGTTACCACAATATACAATATTTTTCCATATTTTTTCACAATAAACTCGTCTCTATGGTTTTTTCCATAATTTTACTTGCAAGAGTGCTCTTTTCACTGTAAGATAGAAAGGAAGGAGGTATTATCATGGCAAAAAACAACAGTACATCGCACACCCCAAAGCGCAATATTATTGTAGGACAGTCCGGCGGCCCTACTGCCGTCATTAATTCCAGCCTTGCCGGAGTTTATAAGACCGCCAAGGAACGGGGCTTCCACACCGTGTACGGCATGCTCCACGGAATTGAGGGATTTTTGGACGAGAAATATGTGGATCTTGCCACCCAAATCCATTCTGACATGGACATTGAACTGCTGAAGAGAACCCCCTCGGCCTTTCTTGGCTCCTGCAGATACAAGCTTCCGGGAATCCATGAGGATCCCGCGCTTTACGAGAAAATTTTCAATATTCTGGATAAGCTGGAAATTGAGGCCTTCATCTATATCGGCGGCAACGACTCCATGGATACCATCAAGAAGCTGTCCGATTACGCCATCGTCAAGGGACATGAACAGAAATTCCTGGGCGTGCCCAAGACCATCGACAACGACCTGGCCCTCACCGACCACACTCCCGGCTTCGGCAGCGCTGCAAAATATATCGCCGCTTCCACCAAGGAAATCATCCGGGATGCCTTGGGCCTTGCTTACAACAGGAAAATGGTGACCATTCTGGAGGTCATGGGACGCAATGCGGGATGGCTCACCGGAGCTACCGCTCTGGCCAAGACCGAAGAGTGCGAAGGACCGGACCTGATCTATCTTCCGGAACTGACCTTTGACATTGATCACTTCCTGAAAAAAACCGGCGATTTATTAAAGTAAAGAGATTCAGTTATCATTGACGTCTCGGAGGGCATT
>CAZAMX010000139.1:0-6474 GCA_964486095.1 uncultured Acetatifactor sp.
TGTATGCTTTTTCTGTGGTTTAGAAGATTCAAATGGAAGTCATGAACATTTTGGTCCAATTCAGCATAGTATTTCACATAATAAATAGAGAGTGTCCCTAAGATGAAAAATAAAATTTTTTGTTATTTTTTGGTGTTGGCACTGTCCCTTCAGGTTTGCGGCTGTGGAGCAGTTAATCAAGATTCGGCAATAGATAATGGCACATTTGAAGATCAGAAGGTAAAAAGCAACTCGTCAGGGGAGGATTTATTTCTTCCCCTGGAGGACCTGCCGTGGCAGGATAATTCGCTGGACGCTTATTCGGCTGTTTTCAATGTGCCATTGCGGTATACAGAGCCGGCGGGCGCTATAGAAGGCGGTGCCCAGATGTATATTTTAGGCAGCAACAGGGCTTCGGTTTTTAAAAAGCATCTTATGCAAACGGCAGCAGGAAGCTGGGATGAAATAAAGGCAGTATCAGATCAGGGCGAAGAATTCTCTTTTCATTTGGCTTTTCGGGAAGAACAGGTTAATCAGGCCTGGGCGGCAGGGGGCATTGCGGGAAGCGACGGCTACATAATGGCAGATATTGAAAGAGATGATGCCGGGAAATTGTCATATCGTTTTTTTGAGACGGATCAGGATATGCAGGTATTGAATAGTTATTATGTGGACTGTCTGGATCAGAACGATTATGAATTCCCACTACAGCTTCAGACGGATGTCAGTGAGAACCTGCATATAATTACCAGTAGGAATTCTGACGATACATATCATTACTATATTGTGGCACCAGACGGAAGTCTGTTGTTGGAGGCCAGTCCCTGGGAAGGTTCTCTCTTAGGGCGGATGCCAAAACTGCTTTTATTGTATGATGGCAGAGTGGTCATACAGACCGCGGAACGATTGCAGGATGTCAAGTTTGAAGGCCGAGAGACAAAGCTTACAGAAAAATTACAATATGTGAATCTTAAGACCGAAGAGGCAGAAATTTTGGCAAATATCGAATCGGACTGTCAGATCTGCGGCCTGTTGGATGAAAAGACGCTTCTTTACGCTGACAGCACAGGGCTGTATTGCAGCGGCCAGTCAGGAGAAGAACCGGAAATTCTGTATACTTGGCGTAATCACGGAGTGTCGGTATTGGAAATAGCGGACATACAGGTTTCGAAGAATCGTGACATCAGCTTGATTTACATAGATGGCAGGGGGGCAAATTACCTTAAACTATCTCCTGCCACGGAGAAGGTAGAAATACAGGAGATCACTTTTGGAGTATATGAAAAATCAAGCCGAAATTATCAGACAGTGGTATCCGCATTTAATAAGCAGCACCCGGCATGCAGGATCCGAATTGAAGTTTACGATGAAATATATGATACCGGACTCCTGACGGAATTGGCGGCAGGGAAAGGACCGGTGCTGATGGATGCAATGCTGGTTGGATTCGAGAATAACGTAAAATACTGGGAACCTCTGGACGAGATCCTCCGCCAGATGAAGCTGGATGAAGAATTGATTCCAGAGGCGTTGAATGTCGGCAGGATCGACGAAACATTGTATGGCATAGTCACGGAGTTTTACCTGAGTACAGTGGTAACTTTGGCGGAAGAACTTGATGGATGGGATTATGATACTTTTTTAAGCTGCTTTGACGAGGACAATTCAATCATAAAATCAGTCTTTACACCTTCGAACGGTACTGATGGCTATACGTTTATCTCAAACTTTTTTTACCATGGTTTACAGGAGAAATATCTGTTTGACGCGGAGAGCGGCACTACACACTTTGACAGTGAGAAGTTCCGCAAGATCTTGAGACTTGGACGTTATTTTATGCAAAAAGAGCATCAGGGGACCAGTGAAGGGCTGCGAGAGGGTACGACGCTGTGCGCTGCAGTAGAGATCGCTGCTCCGGAGGATCTGGCATGTCTTAGAATCTGGGGTGAGAATAAGTTCCGGTTTATCGGTTATCCATCTGAAGCGGGATCCAGGCATTATATTCGTGGAGGCAATCCCATAACCGTCCGTGTAAATGCCACTGCGGAGGAGAAGCGGCTGGCTCATAGTTTTCTGCAGTTTCTTCTTTCCTATGAGGCGCAGATGGAAGCTGTATCAGCGACGATAAGCGGTATGAGTGTACGTAAGGATGTGCTGGAAGATCAGATAAATCGTATGAATGAAAAATCGTATACAAGCCTATCCGGATTTCCGCAATTTTGTTTAGAGGATCAGGTGGATGCGGAGCTTGACGGAGCTGCCCTGTACGAGCTGCTGGAGAAAGCGGAGCCAAAGCAGTATATGCCAAGGGAGCTTGCGGATATATTAAACGGGGAACTGGAAGCTTATCTGGAGGGAAATCTGACGGAGGATGTACTGATTGAGCATTTGGAAAACCGGGTGGAGCTGTACCTTTCGGAGCAGAAATAAAAACCGGTAAAAAAGTTGGGCTTGCCTTTAGGGCAGGCTCATATTTTCCTTTCAAAGTGCTGATATTTATGGTAAAATGACCTTATTCAAATCTTTTGTGGAGGCTGCAACAAATGAGAAAAGGTCAACTGAAAAGCAAAATGTTTTCTTCCTTTTTGGCATTGATCCTGGTCCTTCCATTTTGTGCCTGCGGAAAAGCAAAGCCGGATGCCGCCAAGGATAGCACTAAGCCGGAGGCAGGAAATTCAGAAAGCGCTGTGGAGGGTAATGGGTCAGGAGAGGATTTATTCCTCTCCCTGGCGGATTTGCCGTGGCAGGATAATTCATTGGATGCCTATTCGGCTGTTATCAATGTGCCTCTGCGGTATACGGACGAGCAGGAGCCCTCTAATATGTATATTTTAGGGAACAGCAGAGCCTCTGTTTATAAGTATCATTTTTCGGAAGAGGCGGCGAACAGTTGGAACGAGATAAAAACGGTCTCTGATCAGGGCGTGGAAACCTCTTTTCGTTTTGCCTCCGGAGAGGGAGAGATTAGTACGATCAATCAGCTTGGGGGTGTCGCGGGAAGCGACCACTATATGATATTGGCAGGAATGGAAGCCGATGCTAATGGGGGACTTTTATATCATATTTATGAGCTGGATCAGGATATGCAGGTTGTGAACAGCTTTTACGCGGATTGTTTGGACAAGAACGATTATGAATTGCCGCAGTTTGGGCAGTTCCAAGCGGATGCTCAGGGAAACCTGCATATGCTTACCCAAAGAAGTTCCGACAGTACCTATCATTACTATATCGTGGCGCCGGACGGGAAATTACGGTTGGAGGCAAGCCCTAAGGGGGGATTTACCATAGACCAGATCCGCAAGCTGTTCCCTTTGTATGATGGCAGAATAGGCATACAGCTGGAAAAACAGCTGCAATGTGTGAACCTTGAGACAGGAGAGACAGAGGTGCTGGCGAATATCAAACCGGACTACAGGGGCTGCACCCTTCTGGATGAACAAACCCTTCTCTATGCTGACGGTACAGGTCTATATCGCAGCGGCCTGTCCGGGGAAAATCCGGAAATTCTTTATACATGGAGTAATCACGGGGTGTCGGCCTCGGAAATAAAGGCTATGCAGGTTTTGGAGGATGGCAGCATCAGTCTGATTTACATGGATAGCAGGGGGGCAAATTATCTGAAGCTGACTCCTACCACGGAAGAGGTGGAGATCCGGGAGATCACCTTTGGGGCAGGTCCACATGCAAGTCAGAAGTATCAGGCAGTGGTAGCGGCGTTTAATAAAAAATATCCTGCATATCGTGTACAAATTGAGAACTATGGCTATGGCGACACCAGTCTCCTGACGCAGCTGATTGCGGGAAAAGGGCCGGTGTTGGTGGATACGTTTCTGGCAGATTTTGAGAAAAACGCAGAGTGGTGGGAGCCTTTGGACGAGGTTTTCCTTCAAATGAAGCTGGAGGATGAGCTGATTCCCAAGGTGCTGGATGCCGGCAGGATCAATGGCACGCTGTATGGTGTGGCCACGGATTTTTCCTTAGATACGGTGATAACCTTTGCAGATGAGCCTGACGAGTGGGATTATGATACCTTTTTAGGCTGCTTTGACGAGGATGATCCTGCCATAAAATCAGTTTATACGCCTATGACCGGCACCGATGGTTATACCTTTATTTCAAACTTTATTTACCATGGTTTGAAGGAAAAATATTTGTTTGACGCGGAGAGCTGCACCACATACTTTGACAGCGATAAATTCCGCAAGATCTTAAGGCTTGGACGTTATTATATGGAAAAAGAGCACCAGGGAACCAGCGAGGGCCTGCGGCAGGGCACGACACTGTGTGCCACGGTAAATATATCCGTTCCGGATGAAATGGCTTATCTCAGGATCTGGGGCGGGGATCAGCTTCGGTTTATCGGTTATCCCTCCGGGGATGGCTCCAGGCATTATATAAGCTGCAGTAATCCCATAACCGTCCGTGTCAATGCCACGGCGGAGGAAAAGCGGCTGGCGCACAGCTTCCTGCAGTTTCTTCTTTCTTATGAGGCGCAGATGGAGGCTGTGGCGAATGGGGCATTGGCGCTGAGTGTGCGCAGGGATGTGCTGGAAGAGCAGATAAAGCGTATGGGCAAAAGCGGGAGTGTTTATCCGGTTCCCGGTGGTTTTCCGGACCTTAGCGCATGGGATCCATGGGCTAAGACAGATTTGGGGCTTTATGACGAAGAGCAGCGGATTGTAATGTGGGGGCCTGTGGATGCGGAGCTTGACGGAGCTGCCTTGTATGAGCTGCTGGAGAAGGCGGAGCCGAAACGGAATGCTCCGAGGGAGCTGAGTAACATATTCTTTGGGGAACTGGAGGCCTATCTATTGGAAGGGAGCCTGACGGAGGAAAGACTGATCGAGCATCTGGGAAACCGGATTGAGCTGTACCTTTCGGAGCAAAAGTAATGAGATTATAGTAATGAAATTATAAGGAAAACGCGGATGATAGCGGGAGCCTTTAAGAGCAGGAGACAGGAGGGACTGCTTCATGAGAATGTACGACATTATCATCAAAAAAAGGAATGGGGGAGAGTTGACCCCGGAGGAAATCAATTTCTTTGTGGAGGGCTACACATTGGGGACAATTCCCGACTATCAGGCATCGGCACTGATGATGGCCATTTATTTTCAAAAGATGACGGAAAGGGAAACCTGTGAGCTTACCATGGCCATGGCCCGTAGCGGGGACATGCTGGACCTGTCCGCCATCCGGGGAATTAAGGTTGATAAGCACAGCACCGGCGGCGTGGGAGACAAGACATCTTTGGCACTGGCGCCCATGGTGGCGGCCTGCGGAATTCCGGTAGCGAAGATGAGCGGGAGGGGGCTTGGGCATACCGGCGGTACCATCGACAAGTTGGAAAGCTTTCCGGGCTTTACCACGGCGCTGACCACAGAGCAGTTTATCAAAAACGTAAACAGCATCGGCATTGCCATCATGGGACAGACTGCGGACCTTGCGCCGGCGGACAAGAAGCTTTATGCCCTGCGGGATGTGACGGCCACAGTTGACAATATGTCTTTGATTGCCAGTTCCATTATGAGCAAGAAGCTGGCAGCGGGAGCGGATGCCATAGTGCTGGATGTGAAGACCGGAAGCGGCGCTTTTATGAAAAAGGAAGCGGATGCCAGGGCCCTGGCGGAGGAAATGGTGAAAATCGGAACGAATGCAGGCCGGAAGACCGTTGCCGTGATCTCGGATATGGATCAGCCCTTAGGTTATGCGGTGGGAAACGCTCTGGAAGTAAAGGAGGCAATCAATACGCTGAACGGTCATGGCCCTGCAGACTTTTTAACGCTTTGCCTGACTCTGGGCAGTCAAATGCTGTTGGCCGGAGGGAAAGCAGAAGATTTGAAGTCGGCAGAACGCATGCTGGAGCAGGTGATTGCAGACGGAAGCGCGTTAAAGAAGCTGGCGGAATTCGTGGAAGCACAGGGAGGTGACAGCAGTGTGGTGTACCATCCGGAGCGGCTGCCGCAGGCGGCGGTTCAAAAAGAAGTACTTGCTCCTGCCGACGGTTATGTCAGCAGGATTGTCTGTGACGAGGTGGGGATATGTTCTCTGATTTTGGGAGGCGGCCGGGAGACTAAGGAGAGCCGGATCGATCTTTCCGTGGGACTGGTTTTATGCAGGAAGGTGGGGGATATGGTCAAGGCCGGGGAAGTACTGGCTGTTATTCATGCAAACGATGAAGGTAAGGCGGCGGAGGCGGAGAAGAGATTTTTGGCCGCCTGCTCCATAACGGCGGAGCCGCCGCTGAAAACACCCTTTATCAAGGGAATAGTATAAAGAGAATTTTCAGGAATTGTTTACGTCCCATATTAATATAATGGAAGTATGAAGAAAAGAGACGGTAAAAGTAAAAACAACAGCGGTCAGAAAAAGGAATCCCTGGTGGAATCCCTGAGGCTGCCTAAGGATATTTGCATGGGGGCCATGAAGGTTACCATGACGGGCAGCCGTGAGGCGTGGATTGAAAATTACAGGGGAATACTGGAATACACCGAG
>CAZAMX010000140.1:0-6468 GCA_964486095.1 uncultured Acetatifactor sp.
CCGCAGGTATATTCAGCTGGTTAATATGTGCGTTAATATTGACCGTATTTATAAGGTGGACGGCCTGGTAATTGACGATATACAGCGCAAGGTCACCGTAGAGGGCAGGAGCGTAAGGCTGACGCCAATTGAATATAAGATATTAAAGCTGCTGGTGCAGCAGCGGGGGCGGGTTCTCTCCAACAGCCAGATTTATGAAAGCATCTGGAACATGCAGGCCATTGGAGCGGAAAATACCATTGCGGTGCATATCCGCCATATCCGTGAAAAGATTGAGGCAAACCCCAGAGAGCCCAGGTATCTGAAGGTGGTATGGGGAACCGGCTATAAGGTGGGATAGCGTGAAAGGCCCGGGCGAGTCATTTCGTCCGGGCTTTTGTCATGCGCCAGGCGGCGCACGTTTGCACAATAATTATCGCTAAAGTGCGTATAAATAGATTGACGAACCGGACAATATGGATTATTGTATTAATTGAACAATACATAGTAGAAATGAATAATTATATACCATGCGGCAAACACGCAGGGGAAAGGCGGAATACAATGGACAGTATACAGGCAGGCGGGACGATGCAGCCACCCATGCAGAAACAAAGAGGAAAGGGAATTCCCGGAAGTACTATTAAGATCATAGCGGTGACAGCCATGCTGATTGATCATATCGGAGCGTTTGTATTGACTCGGGTGATTATTGAAAGAGGATATTTTTATGCGGCGCTGGATGTGAACAGGCTTTTTGCCTGGCTTGGGGATAACTGGCTTTTGTTTTTCGGAATGACGCTGATGCGGTTGATTGGGCGGCTGGGCTTTCCCATTTTTTGTTTTCTCTTGGTGGAGGGTTTTCAGAAAACCCGGAATATTAAAAAATATGTTTTTCGTCTGGGGCTGTTTGCCCTGATCTCGGAGATCCCTTTTAATCTGGCGAATGCCGGGCGGGTGTGGGCCTCCGGGTATCAGAACGTATATTTTACGCTGCTGATCGGTATTTTGGCTCTGTGTGCCTTTGACGGCATTGCAAAGCTGGATGCCCCCGCGAAATGGATCCGGGTACTGATGACGGTGGGAGGAATTCTGGCGCTGCCCCTGTGTGCGGCACTGCGGGTACGCGACGCTGTGACAGGATTTATCCGGCAGAACTTTTTCAGCGGAAATGTGAGTTTGTATGAAATGAGAGGACCGATGCTTGTAATCATCTGGCTGGTGCTTGTGGGCGTGATGCTGGCGGTATGGTGCGTATACAGGCGAAAGAAGGGTCCGGATCAGGCATGGCGGATGTGCGGCGACATGGCGGCGCTGGCGGCGGCCATGATAACGGCGACCCTGCTGCGGACGGACTATGGCGGTATGGGAGTGCTGACCATCGCGGTGATGTACGCTCTGCGGAAAAACAGGCTGCAGTCCATGCTGGGCGGCTGCATTACGCTTACGGTCATGAGTGTGAGCGAAGTTACGGCATTCTTTACCCTGATTCCCGTAGCAAAGTACAACGGGGAGCGGGGCCTGAAGATGAAATATTTCTTTTACATTTTTTACCCGGCCCATCTGCTGATTCTTTGGCTGATCTGTCTGGCTATGGGATTGGGGTGGATGTCGGTGGTTTAAGTTTGTTTCGTGACTTCGCAGGCGGGGTGTTTGAACTGTTACAAGATAACAACGATATACGCAGATAAGGAGAGAGGGAGATATGTTAGAGGTTGCAAATTTGTCAAAGAAGTACGGAAAGACGCTGGCAGTGGATGACGTGGGCTTTACGGTGCCGGACGGACGCATAGGGATTCTGCTGGGTCCCAACGGCGCGGGAAAGTCAACTGTTATCAAGAGTATTGCAGGGCTTTTGCGTTATAAGGGAAGCATCCGTATTCAGGGGATCGATTCCCGGGAGATGGAAGCAAAAAAATGCTTTGCCTATGTGCCGGAGCTTCCCAGCATGTATGAAGCACTGACCGTGCGGGAGCACATGGAATTTATCAACAGGGCTTACGGTGCGGATGCTTCGGAGGCGGAGATCGAAGAGCTGCTGGAAAAATTTGAGTTAAAGGATAAGCAGGATAAGCTGGGGAACGAGTTGTCAAAAGGGATGATGCAGAAGGTCAGCATCTGTTGTGCGCTGATTATTGATCCCAAAGTCATCTTGCTGGATGAGCCCATGGTGGGTCTTGACCCGGCGGCCATCAAAGAGTTGAAGGCGGTCATCCTTGAGCTGCGGGACCGGGGCTGCACCATTCTGATCAGCACTCACATGCTGGAGATGGTAAAGGAGCTCTGGGATGTGACCTTTGTCATGGATAAGGGACATATCCTGGGAACCTATGTAAAAGAAGAGCTGGCCAACGAAGACCTGGAGGAGCTGTTTTTTAAGGTTACGGGCCAGGGGGAAAAAGCGGAGGCCGGGAGGTAGATTATGGGAGCGATCGGGTATCTTTATCGGCGGCTTTGGGCAAATTGGGTAAAAAAAGCCCTGCACAAGCCGGTTACATATGTATATATTGTGTTCATTTTGTTTTATTTGTCTGCTGTGCCTTTTTCCCTGAGCATGCTGGCGGAAGAGTTCGGAATTAATTCTCCTGACGGGATGGCCGCAGTGCTGACTGCGCTGGCCTTTTGGATTGTCCCTGCCAACCTGGTAGCCTATGCAAAGCGTAAGGGACTGGTGTACAGGAGCAGCGACGTACATTTTTTGTTCCCGGCGCCTGTCAGTCCCAAGCGGGTGCTGCTTTATGCACATGTCAGAACCCTGTTCATGCAGGTAATCCTTAATCTTTTTGCAGTAGCCTGCGGCGTGATTATGTTCCGGGTGCCGCTATGGAAGCTGGGCCTGTATGTTATCTTTTCCCTGGTGGTGGAAAATGTGACGGAAGGCTGTCTGATGCTTTTGCTTTACGGCTCTGAGCGGCTGGGAGAAAGGCAGCGGGGCTGGATTGTGAAGGCGGCCTACGGATTGATTGGCATCGCGGTGGCTATCGGCGTTTACTATTATCTGGACATGGGGCTTAGCGGGGCCGCATTGTGGTCTTTCTTGAACAGCAACGCCGTAAAAATGATACCGGTGGTGGGCTGGTATATTTCCGTGATTCATTTGCTGTTTGGCGGGGTGACGGCTATAAATATTCTGGGAACCGTTCTCTATTTCGGCCTGATGGCAGCAGTGCTGACAGCGGCAATGCGTATGAAATGTACAGGTGCTTTTTATGAGGATGCCGCAAAATTTGCGGAGGACTATGAAGAGGTGCTGGAGATCCAGAGGCAGGGCGGTACCAAGATGCGCATCGGTAAAAAGACCAAATACGGAAGGGCCAATGTTCATTGGCGAGGCACAGGAGCGAAAGCAATATTCTACAGGCAGCTGTTGGAATATAAAAAGAGCAGATTTTTTATATTTGACGTATCTACCCTGTTTGCGCTGGGCGCGGGGATCGTAATCCCCTGGCTGTATGTCAGGGAGGGAGGCTTCAATGGTGTGGAGCCTTATATCATTCCGATGGTTTCGGCCTATCTCACTTTTATTTTTACTTCTCTGAACGGAAAGTGGGCGAAGGAGCTGAAGTCACCGTATACCTATTTGATTCCGGATTCAGCCTTTGCAAAGCTGATAAACGCCACGGCAATACAGCTGATCCAATGTCTGGTAAACGGATTGCTGATTACGGTGCCGGGGGCTGTTATTATGGGGATGCAGCCTCTTACAGCTCTGCTCTGTGTGATAGGGTGTGCGGTACTGGCATCCAATAAGCTGTATGCCATGGCAGTGGCGGAGATTGCCGTGGGAGGAACCCTGGGAAGAGTGGGGAAGCAGCTGTTTCAGTTGTTTATCCAGTGCTTTGTTATCATGATTGCAGTACTGGGGGGAGTCCTGGGCGCAATGGCAAGCGGTGTTGTGATGGCTTACTGTATGATGGATGTATTTTTGATTCTTTTCACGCTGGTGTTTATGGTGATTGCGGCGCTGAACTTTTATAAAATGGAGACGGCTTAGGATCAAAACGCCTGAACAGTACAGTTTCCACAGCCTGACGGCGGCCTGTTATCTGTTTGCAGCAAGGCCGAGCATGTGAAGAGTAGAGTGATGAAAAGCAGGGATGAAAAGCAGAAGGAAAGGACGGTTGACGTGAGGGCGGAAACAGGGTAAAATGGTCTCAGACCCTAAAAGGAAAAGCATTGCCAGTATAGTGTTACGGAGGAAGAAATACCCATGCAGATGCCCGTTTTTGAGAGATATATCGACGAACTGATTGAAAAAAGCACCCTGGATATTCCGGCGTGGAATATTGAAAAGGCCATGGAAGGAAAGGCAGTTGGCTGGAATTATATTGACGGCTGTATGATCCTTGCCCTGTTGGAGACCTATCAGGCCACAGGGGAAAAGAAATATTATGAGTTTGCGGATGCTTTTATTGATCACCGTGTGGGAGAGGACGGGACGATTAAGGGTTATGACCCGGAGGATTATAATATTGACAATGTAAATGCAGGAAAAACACTGTTTGCATTGTACGGCATAAACGGGAAGGAGAAGTACCGCAGGGCTATTGAGCTGATTTACGGCCAGGTAAAAAATCAGCCCAGAACCGCTGAGGGAAATTTCTGGCATAAAAAGATATATCCGAATCAGGTTTGGCTGGACGGCATGTATATGGGGCAGCCGTTTTATATGGAGTATGAGACAAAGTTTAATCATAAGAAGAATTACGGGGATATATTTGCACAGTTTGCCAATGTGGTAAAGCATATGCGGGACGAAAAGACCGGCCTTTATTATCACGGCTATGATGCCTCCAAAAAGGCATTTTGGTGTGACAGGGAGACGGGGTTGTCAGAGAACTTTTGGCTGCGCGCCTTAGGCTGGTATTCCATGGCGTTGCTGGATACCCTGTCAAAATGTGAGCCGGGGGAAGAGTATCGGGGGGAATATGAGAATCTGAAAAAGGTTTTTGTACAGCTGATGGACGATATGCTGAAATTTCAGGATCAGAGCGGCATGTGGTATCAGCTTCCGGCGCTTGCCGGCAGGGAACCCAATTATCTGGAAACCAGCGGCAGCGCTATCATGGCCTATTCCCTGTTAAAGGGAGTGAGGCTGGGATTTCTGCCGGATCGTTACAGAGAACCGGGTATGAGGGCCTTTAACGGCATCTGTGAGCGGTATCTGAAGGAGAAGGACGGCAGCCTGCAGCTGGGAGGTATCTGCCTTGTGGCGGGGCTTGGCCCGGAGGATAACCCCCGCAGGGACGGCAGCTTTGAATATTACATGTCAGAGCCGGTGGTGGAGAATGACGCCAAGGGCGTAGGGCCGCTGCTGCTGGCCTATACAGAGCTGCGGCGGCTGGAAAACTAAAAAGAAAAGGGGCTTTCACAGCCCCCTTTTTTTGGCACTTCAGAAGGGCAGCCAGTTCAAGAATCCAAGATGTTCCAGCAGGATCTTTATGCCCATCAGAATGAGGATGACGCCGCCGAAAATCTCTGCCTTGGCCTTGTATTTGAGGCCAAACACGTTTCCGATTTTTACGCCGATTATGGACAGGACAAGAGTAATTACGCCGATAAAGGATACGGCCGGAAGGATGCGGACCTGCAGGAAGGCATAGGTGACGCCTACTGCGAGGGCATCGATGCTGGTGGCTATGGCAAGCAGGAACATGGTCTTTAGATCGGTGGAATCGTTTGCCTCGTCCTGATCGGGAGACAATGCTTCCCGGATCATGTTAGCGCCGATGAGGGCCAGCAATACAAATGCAATCCAATGATCAATGGCATTGACGTAAGCTTCAAAGCGTGTACCCAGAAGATAGCCGAGAGTGGGCATTAATGCCTGAAATCCGCCGAACCAGAGACCAATGATAACAGCCTTTTTCCATGAGAGCTTTTTCATGGCCAGGCCCTTGCAGACGGAGACGGCAAAGGCATCCATGGACAGCCCTACGGCAGTGATAAACAGTGTCAGTAAACTCATTTTATATTCCTGCCTTTTTCTTTTGAAGTTTTTATGATTGTTCTAATTCTATCACGGAGTGGGGCCCTGTTCAATTCTTTTTTATGAAATCGTCGGAGGCCGAGGATCTGGCTGCTGCTATTTTGGCGTTTTTCCGGAAAGAGGAAGGAGCCTGGTGCATAAATTTATTAAATGCCCTGTTAAACTGGGAAAAACTGGAAAATCCGCACTGAAAAGCAATATCAGCAATGGACAGATCCGTAGACAGAAGCAGGGTCTGGGCATTTCGCACCCGGGTCAGCTGCACATAATCCGTCAGGGTAAAGCCTGTGATCCGCTTGAATTGATGGGACAGATAATAGCTGCTGATAAAAAATTCCCGTGAAATGGACTCCAGCGAGATATTTTCCGTAAAGTGGCTGTGAATATAAGCAGTAATGTTGTAGACTTTGTTGGTGATATTGTCAAAGTCTGCATGGTTGGAATATGTATTTTTATCCTTATATAAATAGATCAGGCCTAAAAACTCTATAAATTTGTTG
>CAZAMX010000141.1:0-6461 GCA_964486095.1 uncultured Acetatifactor sp.
CGGAATAATCACCAGCAAGGTTCCCAATATGAAAATAATAATCATAGAAATATACGATTTAAAGCCACTGAATATATCATTCACTGCCAGGAACAATACGGTGGGAAAATGTGAGCTGCCAAGGTGCAGGGCGCCCTTTTTTTGAAAACGTTCTCCCGTCTCACCGATGCGGATTGCGTCGATAGGGGAAAATTTGCGAATCTTTCCGGTACAGAGGTAGCAAAACAGCACCACCGCCGCTCCTGCCAGGATTGCCGCCCCGATATTGATTAAGATATTGTCCTCACCTGCAATGACAATTTTTGTGGCAACCTTGTCGATCATCATTTTACTGAAAGGAAAACTTAAAAGGATTCCTATTCCGGTTCCGATTACGGCAATTATCAGATATTTCACGATGTACAGACCGCGAATGCCGTTGCTTTTGATCCCGATTGCTTTCATAACACCGATCTCACGGAATTCCTCCGCAATGGTAAAATGAATGATAAACCTTAAGATCACCATGGAAATAAAGATCAGGCACACACTCACCACCAACAGGATCGCCGCAAGAAGCATTTCCATAAAATACATCATTTTAATCATGGAATAATCCGCCGACATTACGGTGTTCAATCCAAGTTCATTAAACTTGCTCCTATATTCAGCATCCTTTGTGTGAACCTCAACAGACCTGCAGACTGCCGCCCTTTCATTGTCAAACAGATCCGCATCGTTTTCGCTTACCAGAAATCTTGTCATTCCCACCATTGCCGAGCCAAAGAGAGCATCCTTCATATATCCCTTTATAACAAACTCTTTCTCGACTCCATCCTGCCTGATCATGATCTTCCCCCCCTCATGAAAGTCGTTCTGGGTGGATGAAAACAACACATTGGTGACATATATCTCCCCGTCATTGATCCTGGTGATCTCCTGATTATCCTTGTCAAAAATTTTGATGCCCCCAAGAGGTGACAGGGCCAATGTGTTAGAATAGGCAATTTTCTCGTTCTCAACCAAAACATTTTTCGGCTCGATCTGAATCAGCCGGGAAATAGAATAGTCATATTGATTATCCCGGGCAAATTCCTCGAATCGTTCAACATCGGAGGCGTTCGTGGAAGCAAACCAATAATCCGGCGCATTCGCCTTTTCCAAAAATGAATCCAGCGCTCTGCTGACTGTAAGCAGATTATTTGCGCTGCTGGCAATGAACGTAGCTGCCAGGATCACAAAGATCAGCAGGATCATGTTCATTGTCTTCTTGCGTTTTAAATCCTTTTTCAATATTTGTAAATACATTCTGCCGCTCCTTTCGCTTTTCTGATCCTGTTATAACATGAAAATTATTAAATAATCCTTAAATACGCGCGAGACGGCTTTTTTCCCCACCATGCAGAAAAATCACAGACCCCGCGCCGTACACAAGCGCGCTGTCTGTGATTTTTCTCATAACCAACACTTTCCGTTACTGGCATTTATATGATAATACACACCATACCGCCGTTACTGTCGTTGACAATCTTCTGCATGGTATCCTGCAGTTTGATCTGACTCTCTTCCCCGATGACCGCCACCTTGGCCGTAATTCCGTCGTTCACCAGCTGTTCTACCGTTTTCCCGAATATATTTGTACCCCAGATACCGTTCTGGGCATCCGTCTGGTTGATAAATGCAATCAGGTCCTCCGCCTGTTCCTGAGTACCTACAATAGGCGCGATCTCCGTCTCAATATTAGCCCGGATCATGTGGATGGACGGGCTGGAGGCCTTGATCTTTACCCCGAATTTATTGCCGTGCTTAATCATCTCCGGTCTCTCTAAGACGATCTCCTCCCGATCCGGCGTAACGACACCGTATCCCTTGATACGGACCATGTTGACCGCATCCAGTACCTTGTTATATTCATGCTTCATGGCGGCAAAGCTCTTTAGCTTGCTGATCAGCTGATACTCGTCGGCAATACTCTCCCCCACCATCTCCGTTAGCATCTCATAGTAATAGGAATCCTCCACATCCAGCGTGACTCTGATGCAGCCGTCTGAAAGAGAGATGGTATCCGTCTTGCAGCGCCTTATGTACTCGCTTTCCAGATCCACCGGCTTCTCCAGCACGTTTCGAATCGTGGAATAATCCTTCATGATGAGCTTCACTTTTTCAATCAGATCCTGCTTCATCCGGTTGTCTTCCCCAAGCATTTCCACCCACTTGGGCATATAAAACTCCATAGCTGAAATAGGGAATTCATAAAGTACGTTTTCCAGAATCATATTGATGTCTTCCTTTTTCAGCTGCTCGCAATTCACGGCTATGGAGGATACCCCGTATTTCTCTTCCAGCTCCGCTGCCGTTTTTTTCGCGTCCTCTGAATATGGCTTTTGGCTGTTCACCAGCACCAGGAAGGGCTTGCGCAGCTTTTTCAACGCCAGGATCGTCCTTTCCTCGGCCTCCAGATAATTGGCCCTGGGAATCTCGCCAAAGCTGCCGTCCGTGGTAATCACAAGCCCAATGGTGGAATGATCGTTCATGACCTTATCGGTGCCCACCTCCGCTGCCTGAGTAAACGGGATCTCATAGTCAAACCAGGGAGTCTTTACCATTCTCTCTGTATCTTCCTCCATATGGCCTGCTGCGCCTTCCACCATATATCCCACACAGTCAATAAGCCTGACTGACACGGCAATGTCACCGCTTAAGCTGACCTTCGCCGCCTCATTGGGAATGAATTTGGGTTCCGTGGTGGTGATGGTCTTTCCACCCGCGCTCTGGGGCAGCTCATCCTGGGCTCTCTCCCTTGCGTGTTCATCCTCCATGTTCGGAAGCACCATTTCTTCCATAAAGCGTTTGATGAAGGTGGATTTCCCGGTGCGGACCGGCCCCAGCACCCCTATGTAAATTTCTCCTCCTGTGCGTTGCTGAATATCATGATACAAGTCGTATGTAGTCGATACATGTTCCATAGCAAAAGCCTCCTGTCATATCCTATTTGAGAATATGCGGCAGGAGGCTGCCTTATACCTTTTTTCAATAAATATCTCTTTTATCCAAGCACCTGATCAAGAGTCTCTAATAATGTTTCTATATCAATAGGCTTGGCAATATGTCCGTCCATGCCGCTCTTTAACGCCTCCTGCTTATCCTCTTCAAAAGCGTTTGCAGTCATGGCCAGAATGGGGACAGAGGCCAGCTGTTTATTCGTAAGCTTACGAATGGCCTTTGTCGCCTCATATCCGTCCATCACGGGCATCTGTACATCCATCAGCACTAACTGATAGTATCCGGCCTCAGATCCGGAAAGCATATCGACAGCCGCCTGTCCGTTTTCTGCCACATCCACCGAAAATCCGGCTTCCTCTAATATCGCCACTGCAATCTCCTGATTCAGCTCATTATCCTCTGCCAATAAAATACGTCCGGTTCTGAGAGGTTCTTTTGCGTTACTGTTCTCTTTCTTTTCGTTGTCAGCGTTTACGATGGAATACAGACAGCCCCGCAGTTCCGAAAAGAACAAAGGTTTACTGCAGAATGCAGTGACCCCGGCTTCTCTGGCCTCATCCTCAATATCAGACCAGTCATAGGCTGTCAGCACGATGATGGGAACATTCTTTCCTGTCTCCTGTCTGATTCTGCGTGCCACCTCAATACCGTTCATATCAGGAAGAAGCCAGTCAATAATGTGTACGAAATACGGATCATTTCGCGTCAGTGCCTGACGGGTACGCAGAACAGCCTCCTTGCCTGACAATGTCCACTCCGCCCGCAGGCCGATCTGCTGAAGCATACAGGATACATTGTCACAGGTATTGAAATCATCATCCACCACCAGGGCGCGGAAACCCGTCAACTCAGGTATCGTCGGCGGTGCCTTCTTCTCCCCGTTTAACCGCAGAGGCAGGCTGACAACACATTCCGTTCCGCTCCCCTGCTTGCTGCTCACCTCTATGGTACCGTTCATCATATCCACGATATTTTTGGTGATCGCCATGCCCAGTCCAGTTCCCTGAATGCCGCTGATTGTGGAATTGTTCTCCCTTTCAAAGGGCTCGAAGATATGGGCTACAAATTCCTCGCTCATACCGATACCCGTATCTTTGATATGAAACTCATAAATTGCATACCCCGCCGAGGTTCCGGGCTTTTCAATCACCTTCATACTGACCATACCGCCGGCGCCGGTATATTTCACTGCATTGCTTAATAAATTCAGCAAAACCTGGTTTAAACGCAGCCTGTCACAGTAGATCTCTTCATTATGTATATCTACGGCATCCATATACAGATCCAGCTGCTTGGCATGAACGTCAGCCTGAATAATATTGCGCAGCTCGTGCATAATATCCGGAAGGCTGCATGCTTCCTCTTCCAGATGTATCTTCCCGCTTTCAATATGGCTCATGTCCAAAACATCATTGATCAGGCTCAGCAGATGATTACCCGATGACATGATTTTTTTAAGATATTCCTGCACCTGCTCCTTGCTGTTAATATGTGTAATTGCCAAAGAGGTAAAACCTATAATGGCATTCATGGGCGTACGGATGTCGTGAGACATATTGGAAAGGAAAACACTTTTTGCCTTGTTGGCATGGTTTGCCTGGGACAGTGCATTTTCCAGCAAAGTACGCCTTTCCCGCTCACTGCGCGTTTCTTCGTCTACGCTGCGCAAACCCAGCACGACGCCATGACTCTTCTCCCACTCTCCTGCACGCACCGCCTTCATTTGAAAATAACGTAATTCACCGCAGCAGGTGGTTCTGTAATTAAAATGGTATGCGGATTTGTTTGAAAGCTCCTGCCTCAGATTTTCCCGGGAAACAGCCTGCCGCATAGATTCCTTATCCTCATCATAAACTCCTGTCTCTATGTAATGCTCCATCGCCTCTTCAAATAACAGCCGCCCACCGAAAATAGCTTCCAGCAGGTTCTCCCTGCACTCCCCGATCCGCAGAGCCTTTCCCTCTCCGGTGTCCAAATCGAAAAAGCTAACAAAATTGTAATCAATGCTGAGCGCATGGATCATTTCCATCTGCTTCCGCTCTTCCTTAAGCCGCTCTTCCTCTTCCTGCAGCTTCTGAGCGGTGCGGTCCAGCAGGAAACGCTGATAATACAATTCCCCATCCTCTTCCACAAGCTTAAAACTGCCCAGCACATAGACAATGTCGCCGTTCTTATGGCGAACGCGATATTCCAGATTGACGCTGTCTCCCACATTCTTCATGGATTGAATGCTTTCCTGCAGCCTCGGCTTATCCTCATCCAGCACGGACGATGCAATGACAAAAAAGCCGTCCTCCCCTAATTCCTCCATGGATTCATAGCCTAAAATATTCAATGCCGCCTGGTTAATGCTGAGTACCCTGGTCCCGTCTATCGTATGGCAGATCATACCACAGTCCATCGTGGTAAACAGCATCTCCAGCGTCTGATTTTTCTTTAACAGCTCCTTGGCGTAATTCTGCTCCTTCGTCACATCTATCGCCACGCCGACGGTACCCATAACGCTGCCGTCTACGTCATACAGCGGAGATTTATAAGTGGTAAGTACTCTTTTCCCGTCACCGGTCTGTATGGTTTCCTCCGAGGCACAGGTCTGCCTGCTCTCCATCACAATGCGTTCGGATTCGATGCAGGCCGGATCATCCGCCTCCACATCCCAAATATAGGCGTGCCCCCTCCCCTGAACCTGCGCTTTGGTTTTGTTTACCGCCTTGCAAAAGCTGTCATTTACCTTTTCATGAATACCGTTTTTGTCTTTATACCAAATCAAATCCGGCGTTCCGTTAATGGCACTTTCCAAGAACTGACTGGTCTGCCAAAAATCCTTCTGCAGCTTATAGTTTTTCTGCCACCGCAGGAGCCGAAACTGAAGCTCTGCACTTGTCATGGGCAGCGTCCAGACATCCGTAACTTTGGCAAAACCGGCCTCCCAGTCTTGAAATTGATTCTCCTCTGCCAACAGTATGAGCTCTGCCTCTTCTCTTTTCCATGCGGCAAGATTCTGCACTGCTTTTGACGCGTCCATACCGCAAAGTTCCGCAAAAATCACATCAGCTTTTTGGGCCAACGACTCCTGCGGCTCTGTACTTTCCAGAAATTCGTGAACAAAGGCTTCCAGCGGAACCATGCTTCTGACCGTCTCGGATAATTGACTCTGATTGCCTGCAAAATAAATACATACATGACAATGATACATAAAACAACCTCCTTATAGACCCCAGCGTTTCAAAACGGCATGTTGTTTTTTTCTTATGTAACAACCTGATCTATAACTCAATGTATTTATTTTATCAATAACGGCAGTCTCTGTCAATGCTATCCAGGCTCCGAGTTTCCGCCTGTTCGTATCAATTCAGCCCTGCAGCAAGTCATGCCGCCTGGGGATAAGTAACTTACTGCTCAGACACGCTCATCCTCGAGAAAAAACGTAACGGTAACTAAGTCTCCAAAGTAAGGAGACTAAGTACCGACGTTTTTTA
>CAZAMX010000142.1:0-6438 GCA_964486095.1 uncultured Acetatifactor sp.
ACATTTCTTTGACATGGCAGGGTTTCGTATGCCGGACGGCGTGGTATTCCTTGCAGACTGCATCAGCAGCAGGGAGACGCTGGATAAGTATGCTGTTTCCTTTATTTATGACGTGGGTGCTTATCTGGATACTCTGGATAAGGTGGAAAAAATGGAAGCAGCCATGTTTGTTCCCGCTCACGCGGAGGCTGCTGCAGATGTGAAGGAACTTGTCCGTTATAACAGGGATAAGGTGCAGGAGGTGGCGGAGAACATTTTATCTATTTGTGGGGAACCGGTCTGCTTTGAGAGAATTTTGCA
Organism: uncultured Acetatifactor sp.; assembly: GCA_964486095.1. Classification (GTDB taxonomy): domain Bacteria; phylum Bacillota; class Clostridia; order Lachnospirales; family Lachnospiraceae; genus Acetatifactor. The sequence goes on from CAZAMX010000142.1 coordinate 301, forward strand.
GGAAATATTCAGAGGCTATGGGCTTGCCATGAATTTTGAGCAGTATGTGCTGGTGGGCAGTACGGTACGTTCCTACCTTTCCTGGCTGAAGGATTCAGGGAGGCTTGCGGCAGTGTTTCAGGACAGTATGCTGCTGTGGCAGAAGAGTTGACGAAATGTAGACCTTTTAATGATATTATTTTTAAGAAGGGTATTTGATTGGCAAAGGAAGAGCGCAGATGAAACCAAAAATATTACTGATAGATGATGAAGAAGCAATCAGCAATCTTATCAGGATGCACTTTCAAACAGAAGACTACATTGTATATACTGCAGACGGCGCTGAAGAAGCCGCCCAAATGCTGGGAAATGTCCCGGATTTAATTCTTCTGGACATCAATATGCCGGAGGTTGACGGGCTGGAATTTTGCAGAAAAATACGCAGCTACATTGACTGCCCTATTATTTTTCTGACCTCCCGCATCACGGAAGAGGACAAAATTATTGGTCTGCGGGCCGGCGGAGACGATTATGTTACAAAGCCGTTTAGTCTGGAGGAACTGACAGCCCGCGTAGAAGCCCATCTTCGAAGGGAAAGCCGCGTACGGCATAGCGGTAATATCAGAATGTTTGGTGACTTATTCATTGATTATGCAGGGCGCTGTGTGTACTGCAACGAGCAGATCGTTCCATTCTCCAAAAAGGAATTTGACATCATTGAGTTTTTGTCACTGAATGCCGGACAGGTTTTTGACCGGGAACGGATTTATGAGAGGCTTTGGGGTTATGATGCCGAGGGAAGCAGCGACATTCTGAAAGAGCATATCCGCAGAATACGTGCAAAGCCGGCGAAAGTAACAGGCAAGAATTATATTGAAACTGTCTGGGGGTGCGGATATAAATGGCTGAATTAAAAAATCTTTCTGTTAAAAAAACATTTTTCTGCATTGTAGCGGTTACTGCGGTGGCGGTCATTCTTCTGTCTGCTGCGTCGGTGCAGGTTTGTTCTGCTATCAGGGATCAGATTTTGCTGTCTCACGCATTTGTCAAGCAGCCGGCTGTCATTGATTCGGAAGAGAGTGGCAGCACAATGATCGTGCAGCCTGTCGTTGTCAAACCGGATGAGGATGGCGGCTATGCCATGAATACTGAAAAGAGCGGTATTTCGGAAGAAGGGGCAGGGTACACAAACTGGGAGCTGACCATATGCCGGGTTATTCAAATGTTGATTATATTCCTGCCTGTTCTCTTTTCCTTTATGGGCATTGGATGTGCAGGTTCCATTTTCTGGCAGGTGAAGCTGAAAGGACCGCTGGCTGCGTTGCGGCAGGGTATTTCTCATATAGCGGAGAATGATTTGTCTTTTTCCATTGCCTGTGGGCAGCAGGATGAACTGGGACGGCTCTGCGCGGCGTTTGAAACCATGCGGAGGGAATTGTTGAATAATAACCGGAGAATGTGGGAAGTGCTGGAGGAAAGAAAAAAGATCAACGCCAGCATTTCCCACGACCTGCGGACGCCGATCACTGTCATCAAGGGTTACAGCGAATATTTGGACAGGAACGTCGGCAGAGACGTACTTACGGAGGGCGGAATGCGGGAAATAGCTGCGTATATCCATCAGGCAGCCGACAGATTGGAGAAATACGCAAATTCTGTTCATGAGGTACAGACTTTGGAGGATATGAGTCTGGATTATAAGGAAATGGTATTGTCTGATCTGATGAAAGAAATGCAGAGCCAGCTTTCAATCTTATCAAAGCAGCACGGGACAGAAATCAATCTTTCGGCACGGCTGCCTGAGCAGACGGTTTCCATTGCTTCCGCAGCTGTATTTCGGATTGTGGAAAATATCGTTTCTAATTCCCTGCGGTATTGCAAATCACAAATAGATGTGAATTTCTCTTATTCTCAGCCCTTCCTTACGATCACGGTAACAGATGACGGGCAAGGCTTTTCTGCACAGGATCAGGCTGAGGCGTTAAATTATTTCTATAAGGGCAGAAAAGAAAAGGAGCATTTTGGTATTGGGCTGACAATTTGTAGAATTTTGGCCAAGAAGCATGGCGGCACGATTTTTCTTGACAATGCTCCGGAGGGCGGGGCAAGAGTGACAGTAAAACTGAAAATGTAAGAAGTTTTTCCATTGTGACGGAATATAGACTTTCTCTGATTAAGCTCTCCTTATCACAAACGTTTGTACAGACGTATGCAAATGAATGAAAGGAGAGTTTTTCTATGGAACTGGTAATTCGGAATCTCAAAAAAGACTATGGACAAAGAGCAGCGCTGGACAGCATTTCCCTTGATGTTGGAAACGGTATGTTCGGCCTGCTGGGGCGCAATGGAGCAGGGAAAACAACGCTGATGGAGATAATGTCTACCCTGAAAAAACCAACTTCCGGTACACTCATGCTGGGGAAAATACCGCTGCAGAACACCAGGCAGGTTCGTCCTCTGATCGGCTATCTGCCCCAGGAATTTTCGCTGTACCCGGATATGTCGGTGTTGGAGATCATGAGCTATTTGGCAGCATTGTCCAATTTGCCGCTTAGGATACAGCGCCAGCGTATCCCTGATTTACTGCGGAGGGTAAATCTGTGGGAGGACAGAAGGAAAAGGGTGCGGAAGCTGTCAGGGGGAATGAAGCGCCGGCTGGGAATTGCCGGTGCCCTGATTCATGATCCGCAGCTGTTGATTGCCGACGAACCGACGGCAGGCCTTGATCCTCAGGAACGGCTTCGCTTTTATTCCCTGCTGAATGAGTTTTCCGGTAATCGTATTGTGATAGTGTCCTCCCATATTGTCAGCGATATTGAATCGGTCTGTGAAAGGGTGGCTGTTCTGGACGCAGGGAAGCTTTTATTTCATGGAAGGATAGAGGATCTGGCACAGACGGCGGCGGGAAAGGTTTACGAGCTGACTGTCCCCCAAAGCGTGCAGGCCTCTGTTCAAAACAACTATTGTGTCCTGTCCGAGCAGGGGCACCTGGGAGATGTGAAGATACGGGTTCTTCATGACAGCGTTCCCACTGCGGGTAATCCTGCAGCCTGTACGGCTACAGTGGAGGACGGGTATATGGAGCTGCTTCGGCAGCTGGATCGGGAGGTGAAAAGGTGATGCGTCTCTTTGGAATGGAATGCAAAAAAATTGCCGGGAGTATCTTGTACTGGGGGCTTGTTCTCACGCTGCTGGCTGTAGGTCTTTTCCAATATGAGCCTGCGGTGGAGGATGAGCTTCAGCGGACGGATGATCCATGTTCGGTTTTTTATATTGCATCAGATGGCAGCTATGGGGAGGAACGGAGCAGTGCTTCCGGGGAGGCCGCGGAACATGCCATGATGACGGGGGCAACCGGTCGTCTGATAAATAATTACCGCAATAATCGCTATGATTATTATCCCTTTGGTTATATCAAGGAGAAAACCATGTCTGCAAAGGAGCAGGCGGTTATTCTAAAATACCTTATGGAGCTGACCGGACTAAGCGAACAGGCGCTTAACGGGACGTCGGATGGGGAGGATGACGCCTGTATTGGCGATATACCTGTTTCCGGCGGCGGTGCATTTGTCTGTGGGCCGGGACAGGGAAGCATGAAAGAGAATGGACAGTTTGTCATAGAGCCGGGCGAATGGAAGTACATCCCGAGTGGCGGCAAGGTTTCTCAGACTCCGGAAAATGCAGATGACAGCCTGGAAATACAGGTATCCTTTGAACGCTTTCAGGAAATCATGGAGGAAGTCAGCAGGCTGATCGGACGGAATTCTTATTTCAGCCGCACTATGCTCACGCTGTATTACTTTGGAAATGATATGGAGGACACTCCGATCACGGAACGGCAGCATCGGGAATTTTATGAGGGCGACCGGGTTACCGGTGCGTTTGCCAGATATTATTGCGACAGCATTTCCCTTGTGGTACTGTTTCTCCCGGCTTTTGTGATTGTTGACCTGCTGCTTAAGGACAAGCGCTTCAAAATGAAGGGACTGATCTATCCGAGGACAATTTCAGGTGCAAGAATGATCTGCACCCGTTACGCAGCAGGGGTATATATGATAATGCTTCCCATCCTGATACTGCCGATAAAATCTCTTTTTCTTTTGATGCGATATTGCAGCAGTATCGGTGTTTGGGCAGATGTACTTGCTTTTGTAAAATATATACTTGCATGGATTTTACCTACGGTCCTGTTGATTATGGCAATTAGCCTGCTTGTAACGGTACTGTTTCAAAATTATGGGGCAATTCTGCCTGCCGGTTTGATCTGGCTGACCGGCAGACCGTCCGTAGATAAGCTTGCCGGCGGAAATTATGATTTGTTTGACCTGATTATACGGCACAATACCCTGAAGGGTTATGGACGGATGATGGAGAATATGCAGATGCTGGTATGGAACAGACTTGCAATTTCCATTGCTGCGCTTGTACTTGTGGGATTGTCCGTCCTGATTTACGACAGGAAGCGGAAAGGGGGGATTCACTTTGAAAATTGGAAATTTGCTTACTATCATAAGATATAACTTTTTTTTAAGCTATAAGCGGACGCTCTTTCCGGCGGCGGTTCTCCTGCTTGTCATTCCGCTGATCTATGGCACGTCTAATCTTGACAGCATGAAATCTGCAGATTGCCTGGAACGAATGGTTGCCCTAATCGGTCTGCCCATGTTTGTCTCCCTGCTAAAGCCGGAGCAGAGCGGCAGCATGGGGGCCGTCATTGCTCTGCGGTCATTTCCGTATCGAATTATAGTTTTTGTTCGCCTGGGAATTTCGCTGTTTTGTACCCTTGTGCTTATTTTGCTGTTTGAGAGGTACATGAGGATTTGCGGATGTGCGTTCCCGGCAGTCGGGTATGCGTTCCGAACTTTGGTGGTAAGCTTGATGCTGGGATTTACAGGGCTTCTCGCCAGTGCAGCATCAGGAAATACCGCACTGGGATTTATGGTGTCGTTTTGCGGGTGCTTTGCTTTGCAGACAGAAATGTTCGGCAGACTGCTTAGGGCTGTTTCATATGGGGTCGGTGCCGGTCAGATTCTGTTTTTGGCGGCAAGCACTCTGGGGATCATTGTTTGTGTGAAACTATCTATGAAAGATTTTTGAGGGAAAGAAGGTTCTTTTTGTGGGGTGCAGCTTGGACAAAGATTATACACTCGCTATTTTGGCTGACTGTGTGAAACGTAATCGTGGTATTTCGCATTTTGCCATTCTTCCGTATTTTTCCGATCAGGGGCGGCAGATTAAGAGACAAAGAATGCTGGCAAAGCTCGGTATAGAAGCAATTTATTACCCCGAGGGAGATTTTGCGGCAGTTGGACAGTTGTTAAGGTATATGGTACAATCAGCATGATGACGCAGAAGAAGGATTTTGAAAGGATTTGGCGGGAGTCATTATGATTTTAAGCGTAAGCAGAAGAACGGACATACCCAATTATTATTCTCGGTGGTTTATCAACAGACTTAAATCGGGATATTTATATGTGCGCAATCCCATGAACCCGCACCAGGTCAGCAGGATTGATCTGTCGCCCGAGGTAGTGGACTGCATTGTATTTTGGACGAAAAATCCTGAGAATATGATCGGGCAGCTGGAAGAGCTGCGGGAGTACATGTATTACTTTCAGTTTACCCTTACCGGATACGGCAGGGAGGTGGAGCCGAATCTTCCTGATAAGCGGGAAAAGCTGATTCCGGTTTTTCGGCAGTTATCCGAAAAAATCGGCAGGCAGCGAGTGATATGGAGATATGATCCGATTTTTATCAGCAGGAAATATACGGTAGAGTACCATTTGAAGGCTTTTGCCGAAATCGCGGTCAGGTTAGCCGATTACACGGTGAGGGTAGTGATCAGTAGTATGGATCTCTATGCGAAGACTAAGCGAATTGCGGCAGGGCTAGCGTCGGAAGAAATGTCGGAAGCTTATATGTGAAATCTGGCCAGGCAGATGAAGGAGATTGCCGGAAAGAATCATTTAGTCATGGAAACCTGTGCAGAGCGGATCGATCTTCAAGATTTGGGGATTCCGCACGGAAGCTGCATAGACAAAAAATTGATCGAGAGTTTACTGGGGTGCTGGCTGATTGGTGAAAAGGATAAAAATCAGAGTTAAGAATGCGGGTGCCTGGAGAGCGTGGAAGTGGGGGCCTACAATACTGGTTTAAACG
>CAZAMX010000143.1:0-6396 GCA_964486095.1 uncultured Acetatifactor sp.
TGAAGGAGGGCCGGACAATGGCGAAGATCAGCGCCAGAACAGGCTCGTTTGTCAGAGGCCGTTCCATGGGACAGAGAACTTCCGCCGCGGACAGCCCCACAGAGGTCAGCAGGCTTACATAGACGGTCTTGATGCCTGCATCCTTTCCCAGAAAGATAAATCCCAGAAGCAGCAGAGCCATATTGATGATAAACGTGATGGCACCCGGACTTGCAGGGGTGACGGCGCTTAAGACTATGGCAATGCCCGTGACACCGCCGAAGGAAAAATTGTTGGGAAATTTAAACAGATAGACTCCTGTCACCAGAATCAATGTGGCAGCGGTCAACATAAGGTACTCTAAAATAGTCTGCCGAAGGTTCATCTTACTGAGACGCATAGCAAGAACTCCTTTGTCTTTCTTCCTGAAATAAATCAAGAACATTATAGCACCTTTTGTCGAGCGGTGCAAATCCGGCCGAAGGATCGCTGACAGCTTAAATCTATATGGAAAAACTACGCAGCTTACGCAGGGAAACCAAAAAATCGATCAAGGTGTTTAATTCTGCGTCGTTTAGGGTCTGCGCCAGGTCGGAAATGCGGGAGGTGGACTCGGATTCGCCAGCAGAGGCGCTTTTACCAAAAAGGATAAAATCTGCGGACAGACAGAAGTGTTCGCAAAGCTTATATAAGGTTTCCTGAGACATTCCCTTTTTTCCGTTTTCAATTTCTGAGAGAAAATTTACGGATATGTCAATCATTTCCGCAAAATAAGCCTGTGTATAGTGGTTTGATAACCGATAGTTGCGAACTCTTTCTCCCACGGCCAGTCTCAGCTCCAAAGCATCCATAATATCACGTTTCCTCCTTATCTTTTCTTTATTCTACCCTGATTAGAATGCCATGAAGATTATCAAAAGATGTAATTAATTCGCTAACAGCGAAAAAAGTACTTGCAAATTACAACAATAGATGTTATCATGACTTTTGTGAAGCGAACTTGGCAGGGAACGATTCACAAAAATAATTTACATTCTTTATTAAAAGAAATGGAGAAGGAGAAAAAATGAAAGGAAAAAAGTTTTTACCATTTTCAATTGCAGCAGCTCTGCTGGTGGGCGGCGCTATGAGCGTATCCGCAGCCGGAGTGCAGGACGTATTTGATGCCGATGCTTATGCAGGAAAGTACGCTGACTTAAAGGCTGCGTACGGAAACGACGCAAGTGCGCTTTTGGGGCATTTCCTTGCTGCCGGTGCAAAGGAGGGACGTGTTGCCAGTGACATTCTTGATGTGGCAGCATACCGTAAGGCATACGCAGATCTGGATGCTGCTTTCGGTGATAACTGGGACGCTTATGTAGAGCATTATCTTACTTACGGTATCAAGGAGGGCAGAACTACTGGCGTTTTGTTTGACCTGGCTGATTACGCGGCAAAGAATCCTGATGTAAAGGCTGCTTACGGCGAAGATTATGCGGCAATCGCATCCCATTATGTAAACTTCGGCAAGAAGGAAGGCAGAAAGGGCGGCGAGATCAAGAAGGCAGAAGCCCCGGTAGTTGTTGTGGCAAGCGGCAATTCCGGCAGCAGCAACAATAATAATACTAACACCGAAAAGCCTACGGAAGGTGAAACCGTAGCTCCTGCTACACATCAGCACTGGACATTGGCGCAGGGCGCAACACTGATCAGCCAGCTGCTTCCTACCTGTACAGAGGCTGGTTATCAGGAGTTAAGATGTAACGCACCTGTAATGGAGAACGTATACGATGCAAACGGTAATTGGACCGGCACCAGGCAGAAGGTAGTTAACGGCGTACCTGTAACCTGTGATTCTGTTTATAAGGTTACTCTGGCTCCGGCACATTCCAGACCTGAAAGCACTGATAACCTGTATATTGAGCATCCTACCTGCACATCTACCGGTATTATGAAATATACCTGCACGAAGTGCGGCAAGGATATTACAGAGACACTGGAAGCTCTGCAGCATGACTATGTACAGGTCGGCTATGTAGAGTCCAAGGGCTGCAGACCTGGTGATGAAGGACAGAATATCTTCCAGTGCAAGAACTGCGGTGTTAAAACAACAACATCCCGTCCTCTTCTGAACCATCAGCTGGGAACAAAGAGAAACGTAGAGGTAGAGTCTACCTGTACGGCAGCCGGTAAGGCATATGGCTATTGCGACGTATGCGGCGCAAAGGTATATGAGAACCTGCCTTTGAAGGATCATAATGTAGCAAATACCACAAACGTAACTGTTTACGCAGATACCTACACGGTAAATGATGCAGCAAACGGTGCGGCGAGAACCCATGCGGTATATAAGGTTACTTACTGCAAGGATTGCAACCTGATTATCGGCGTAGACGATACGGATGCAGCTACATTTGTTCCTTGTGTAGATGCTAACCATGATGGCGCTTGCGATAACTGCAGGCTTCAGATGAACAGGACAGGAAAGAATCAGATTAAGATTTATCAAGAGGGCGAGACCTTTATCGGTACGGTACAGTAAGCCCAATTTGTTTTCAAACCCTGCTAAAGTTTGATGAAAAATATCCCAAAGTGAAACGAAAGTTTTACCGAGGGATATTTTTTATCAACCGGAAGATACCATGGAATGTCTGCAGGAGAAAACGATCGCCTGCAGTATTTCCGGGCAGGTACAAAAAGCAAGGGTTATGGCGTTATAAACTGCAGGTCATAGGTTACGGATATAATGGTTAGTAGGGGTATCAGTATGAGAGGGAAAAGACTTTTGGCATTTTCGCTGACAGCGATTCTATTGGCAGGCAGTGTCTTAAAGGCTTCTGCGGCGGGCGTGAAGGACATATTTGATGCCGAATATTATGCCGGGCAGTACAGTGACTTAAAATCGGCATACGGAAATGATGAGGCAGCGCTTCTGAATCATTTTATGACCAGGGGGGCATATGAGGGGCGGATCATGAGTCCCATCCTTGATGTTGTGGCATATCGGGCAGCCTATGCGGACTTAAATGCCGCCTTCGGAGATGATTGGAACGCCTATGTAAATCACTATCTGACCTATGGTATTGCGGAAAAGCGGACATCCGGTGTGCTGTTTGACCTGGCGGCCTATGCGGAGAATAATCCTGATGTAAAGGCGGCCTATGGCGAAGACTATACGGCCATTGCCAGGCACTACATCACCTACGGAATCAAAGAGGGCAGAAGCAGCAGCGGCCTTTTAAAGAAGGCGGTGACTGCGGCATCCCTAAGCCTTGGGAGCAGCGGCTCGGCAGGGGGTGGAACCGGCGGGAGCGGCTCGGCAGGCGGTGTGTCCGGCGGGAGCAGTCCGGCAGGGGGTGCATCCGGCGGAAGCGGCTCGGCGGGCAGCGTACCTGGGGGGAACGAATCAGCGGGGAGTATGTCCGGGATAAACGGCTCGGCAGGGGGTATTTCCGGCGTGAGCAATTCGGCAAACGGTATCTCCGGGGAAGGGAGGCCGGCTCCGGCGGAGCATATCCACAGCTGGGAGCTGGCGGATTTCCAGGCCGCTTCCTGTACGGAGGACGGTTATCAGGATTACCGGTGTCAGGGGCTGGTGGAGGTCAGGAACGGTGACGGCTGCGTGATTGCAATCCTGCATTGTGCGGAGACGAAGCGGGAGATCATAAAGGCGGCCCATACAAGGCCGGAAGAGGTGCTGTATATTACATATGAGGATTGTACCCGGACCGGTCTGATAAAATATAACTGCGCGGTATGCGGCGAAGAACGGCAGGAGGTCATTTCCGCCCTCGGTCATAATTATGATAAGAATACGGATAAGCCGTTGAGATCAAAGGATTCCACCTGCAGGGAGGCAGGCTATGACATTTTTGTGTGTAAGAGATGCGGGACCGAAGTCAGGGAGGCGCGTCAGCCGGCGGCACATACCGTGAAAGAGTGGGTTGTTGACCGGGAGGCGTCCTGCACTGCGGAGGGTTTAAGGCATGGAAAATGTTTGGTCTGTAACAGTCAGGTGACGGAGAACATTCCCAGAATAAATAATGTAAATGTGGAAAATATTAATATATACGAGGACGCTTATGAGCCAAACACCAGTGTTCGCCATTCCGTTCAAAACATTACTTACTGCATGGACTGCGGATATATCATTACCGCGAGTGCGCCCAGTTATGTTAATTGTGCGGATGCGGGAAACGGTGTGTGCGGGACCTGCGGCCTGGCAGTAACGCGGGAGGTATCCGAAATGCCAAAGGTGTACAGGGCAGGTGAATATTATGATTTGGCGGCAGAATAAAGCCCTTGACAAAAAAAGGAAATTCTTCGGGATTTCCTTTTTTGTTGACAAAGGAGGGGAGCTGATAGTAAAGTTATAAAGGCGTATGTGGGCGGCTTTAGAATTTCTTTATGAATGCCGCCAAGAATTGTTAAGAAATATGCTGTAGTGTATAAAGATAAGAACGACTACATAAGGTATATTAGTGATGAATAAGAAAAGAATTCGCAAGTTTATATTATACGCAGCCCTGTTTATCGGAATCATGGCGCTGACCTTCTGGAATGTTTTCAGAGGACAGGATTTTAAGGGGATGCTGAAGGCCATAGGGGAGATGTCAGGATGGTATGTGGTGGCAGCAATTATTCTGGCGGTGTCCTTTGTGGCGGGAGAGGGAGCCATGATTTGGTATCTGCTTCGGGGTATCGGGGAGGGGAAATCTTTTTTCCGCTGCCTGTCTTATTCCTTTACGGGATTTTTCTTTTCCGGGATTACGCCCTCTGCCAGCGGGGGGCAGCCTATGCAGCTTTATTATATGAATAAAGACGGCTGTACATTTTCATCTTCCTTTGTGGTGCTGATGACGATTGCGGTTTTAAATAAGCTGGCCATGGCGCTGCTGGGCATCGGAATCCTGGTGTTTTGGGGCGGACAGCTGCAGAGGTGCCTGGGTGGATATTACGGCCTGTTCTGTCTGGGGCTGGTGCTTCATGTGGGCTGGGTAATCATTTTATTTCTGCTTATGTTTCGGTCTGCCTGGATTAAGAAGCTATTATACCGGCTTGAGAGAATTCCCGTGCGCATGAAGCTTTGGAAGGAATCAGAGACCAGGCTGGAAAAAATCGACCATTTTTTTGCCGGCTATGAGGAAACAGTAGGATTTTTACGGGAGCATAAGAAGATGATCGGAGTGACGGTGGCCGGCTCCCTTCTGCAAAGATGTTGTACGCTTTTTCTGGTCTGTGTGGTATATAGGGGGCTGGGGCTTCAGGGGACGGCACTGCCGAATCTGTTTTTCCTGCAGGCTGCAGTAGCTGTTGCCGTGGAAATGCTGCCCGTTCCCGGGGCACAGGGCATCACGGAGGCTATGTACAGCGGTGTGTTTGGCGGGATCTTCACGGGACATTATCTGGTAGCGTCCATTTGCGTCACCAGAGGGATCAGCTTTTATTTTGTGCTGGCTGTGGGAGGTTTATGTGTCCTTCTCCGCGGATTTACGGAGAAAAAGAAAGAAAAAGCAGCGGCTGATACATAAAAGGGCAAGAGATGCACATACTGAGGAAAAGGCTTTTCTTGAAAGGAAGGGTATCAGTATGGAAGATGTAAAGGAGCAACAGGATGCAAAGCAGAAGGAATATGAGAAATATGTGAAGGAGGTCACGCCTACCCATAATCTGTGGCTGCAGATGCTGAAGGCTTTTATCACGGGTGGTATTATCTGCTGTATCGGCCAGTTTATCTTAAATTTTGCGGGCAGTATGAACTTGGATAAGCAGACGGCCGGAAGCTGGTGTTCCCTGATTCTGGTACTGCTGTCGGTAGTCCTTACCGGATTCGGAATCTATCCCAAAATCGTGAAATGGGGCGGAGCAGGGGCGCTGGTGCCAATCACCGGCTTTGCCAACAGCGTGGCCGCACCCGCCATAGAGTATAAAGCAGAAGGCCAGGTATTCGGGATCGGCTGTAAAATTTTTACTATTGCAGGGCCGGTAATCCTATACGGAATATTTGCCAGCTGGCTGCTGGGACTCGGGTATTGGATCCTGAAATTAACGGGAATTATCTGATGAGTATCGGAAAGCAGAAATGCCAGCCGGCTTGAAATGTGAGTATTTTCAGAAATATAAGCGTTTCGGTGTTGACAAACCGGAGCGCTTATATTATAGTTTAAGCGTATTAACTTACTTAATACACTTCAAAAACACAATACACTTGTGGCGGTTGCGTTTACCGGAAAAGAGTAAGACAGAGAAGCGAAATATAGAAAATTCAGGAAAGGGGAGATGAGCCCATGATTCTGTTGGATTACCGGGATAAGAGGCCAATTTATGAGCAAGTCGTGGAAAAGCTGGAGAGGCTCATCATGGGGGGGGCACTGGAGACTGACGCCAAAATGCCCAGCGTCAGGGCCATGGGGATGGACCTGGCGGTGAATCCAAAGA
>CAZAMX010000144.1:0-6394 GCA_964486095.1 uncultured Acetatifactor sp.
TAAAGTATTGATTTTTCAAGGTGCGAATCCCATTTTTGATGTGGGAAGTTTGAGTAATAAACAATTCACAGAGTGTTGAAAAAACGCCTGATGTGCCACAGGAAGTCAAAAAAAATTCTGATATGACACAGAACAGCAAATCTGCATCTTCGGATAGACAGCAAGAATTTGTCGGAAAAATATATAAATGCCCAAATTGTGGAGAAGTATTAAAGTCTTTTGAAATCAACTGTCCTGCTTGCGGATTTGAATTGCGAGGGGCAAGAGCTTCAAGTGCGGTTAAAGAATTTGCTTTGAAATTGGAGGCAATTGAATCAAGACGAGAATATGAAAAACCTCGTGGAATATTTGCAGTATTAGAAGCAAGCCAGCGTATATCCAAAACAGATGAACAGAAAATTAGCTTAATAAAGAGCTTCCCTGTTCCCAATTCAAAAGAAGATATGCTTGAATTCATGATTTTAGCAGTTTCAAGTATGAATATGAGGGCATATGATTCTGCAAATACTATTTCTAAAAGTGAAAAAGAAGTTAATGTTGCGTGGTTCTCAAAAGTACAGCAAGTTTATGATAAAGCGCAAAGAAGTTATTCCACAGATAGTACATTTATAGAAATAAAAGGACTTTATGATAGATGTAATAGCAACATACAGAAATCCAAGAAAAAAGGAATCATCAAGTGGGTGCTTTTGTTCGGATGGGTGCCGTTGATGTTAGTATGTGAAATTATTTATTTTGGTATTAGCTTTCAAAAGGATAATGCGAAAGAGGAAATAAGACTTGAGGCAATTGTTGCGGATGTTGAAACAGCTTTGGAGCAGAATGATTATAAGCTAGCTTTACGAAATGCTGAGTCAATGAAATACAAAGGACATGATTCAGAACGTGAACGCTGGTGGGGGATAAAAAAGGAAAGAAGAGTTAATAAACGCATATCAAACATACTCTGACTTAGCGGAAATGTCCTTTACATTCTGGGATGATGATTATCCAAGTGAAAAGCATAAAATTTTAGATACTAATGTTGATTCTACTGGGACAATTGCCCATAGTAATGACAACACAAAATGGTTTTGACTTCACATCAACGCTATGAGGGGAACGGTCAGTATGAGCTAGAACAACCATCAGTATGGCAAGAAGATCGTCGGATTGAAGCTCGGTGACCCAGTTGGTGAGGCTGGTAAATTTGCGGTCAAGCATGAGGATAAAGGAACGCAGGATTTGCGGATGGTTGATATCAGGTCTGCCAGTGTTAGAGTAGAAAGGGATAAGGAATTGTTCCACAGGATCAAGGTTCATGGAAGTAAGTTTGTTCCAGAAATCAGACATGAAATAGCGTTTTTTGAGCTGTGAGGGATTTAATAAAGTCACAACTTCAGAAATAAAGTGCTGATATTCAGCATGGGTAACCCAATGTTTCAGCAGGGTCGGCACCTCCGTAAAAAGAATTTCTTTTAACGAAGGGCGAAGCCCCTAATTTTGTGGCGTTTGTCAACCTATTTTTGAAAAATATTCAAAAAATTTTTCAGGTTAACATGGAGAAACGCTGAAAAAACTGCCTCAAAAAAAGCTCTTGTATTTCTGCACTTAATCTGATATGATACAAAAAGTAAAGCATATATTCTTTGAATCTCTGACGGCGAAAGCTGTATCTGCTGGGAATTCTCCCGTAGGACTTCAATGAAATCTGTGCTTTGAACCCACATTATTTTATAAGGCATGGATTTTGAAGAAGGCGGGAACAGCAGAAAGGACGGCGGACACTGCGGGTTGCTTTGTTTTCATTCGGATTCCATGAGAAGGAGGAAGATTGAAAAAACAAGCGAAGAAGCAGGCTGGGCGGCACCATGGACGGCAGAAAGGGCATCATAAAGGACAGCAATACGAGCGCCGGAAGGAAAGCTATAAGGAACAGCAGGTAAAGAAACAAACCGGGCAAAAGCAGCCCGGCAAAAGCCAGAATGAAAATCAGTGGGACAAAGGGCAGCGTGTGAGAAAGCAGTATAAAGATACGGTATTTCGGATGCTGTTTCGGGATAAGATGCGTCTTCTGGAGCTGTATAATGCAGTCAGCGGAAGCAGATGCACTGATACTGAGGCACTGGAAATTGTGACGCTGGAGAACGCCATTTATATGGGAATGAAAAATGATCTGGCCTTTCTGGTAGATTTTCATCTGTATCTATACGAACATCAGTCTACGGTGAATCCGAATATGCCGCTGCGGTTTCTGGAGTATGTGACGGAGGAATACGCCCGGCTTACGGCAGGGGAGAATCTTTACGGCGGCAGACAGATATTGCTTCCACCCCCGCGCTTTGTGGTGTTTTACAATGGAAAGCGCGGGTATCCGGAGAGAAAAATTCTGCGTCTTACGGAAGCATTTCAGGTGCAGGAGAACGAGCCTGCGCTGGAGCTTAACGTACTGGTGTTAAATATCAATGAGGGCTTTAACACAGCGTTAAAGGAGCAGTGTCGGACATTGGAAGAATATATGCAGTATGTGAATAAGGTCAGGAAATACGCGGTGACTTTATCCATGGAAGAGGCGGTAGACCGTGCAGTGGACGAATGTATAGCGGCCGGGATTCTGCGAAACTTTCTTCTGGCAAACAAAGCGGAGGTGAAGCGTATGAGTATTTATGAATACGATGAAGAGGCGACGAGAGAGGCCATTCGTGTGCAGGAATATGAACGTGGAAGAGAAGAAGGAAGAGAAGAAGGAAGAGAAGAAGGAAAGGAAGAGGGAAAGGAAGAAGGCATCGAGGCCCTGATTCTGGATAACATAGAAAGCGGTACCGCAAGAGAAATTATTTTGGGAAAGCTGGCGAAAAGATTCGGGCTTAGAGCAGACAGGGCAGAAGCTTACTTTGTGAAGGCGGAAGCGGCGCTTGCGCGGGGAAAATAAGCTGATTGAAAAAAACAGGTGCATTTTTTTAAAAGGTATGGTAAAATAGTACCGAACTATGTAAAAAAAGCAAAGGGCTGGATATAAAGGAAAATCGACGGATGAGGGAGACGCTTGAAAAGCGGTTTCGTAAAAGGCTGCTGAGAATCGGAAAAAAGAATAAGTTTCTTCGCCTATGTATCATTCCCGTAATGGCTGCTGGAATGTTCTTTTTTCATGCAATCGGATATTTCAGGGGAAATGGGAAGCGGTTTATTATGCTGGCCATGACCCTTTTCCTCTTTGTGGTGTACAGCAGTTTTTCTTTCCCCCTGTTTATTTCGGAGGATGAAAACCGGGATGAATGGAATCCCATTTCCGATGAGGCAAAGGATATTGTCTTGGCGGAGGAGCAGGAGATCAATCTGGAAGATTTTGCACCGCTTGATGACAGCGACGTGCTGCCGGAGGGGGAAGAACTTCCTGAGACGGTACATGGTATGGATATAGGAGAAAGGTATAATACCGAAGACATTCTGGAGTATAATCAGGACAGAATTCCTGTGGTGAGCTCCGGGACTGCAGAGGCGGAAGATTATGAAAATTATGAGTTTTCTCCGGATGACTGGCGTTTGATTTTGATTAATAAGCAGAATTCCATTCCGGAGGGCTATGAGGAAGAGGTACCTCTGGGAAATATTAACACTATGAAGGGTGTTATGCACTGCGACGAGAGAATTATTGACGACTTGCTGGCCATGATTCAGGCGGCCAAGGAGGATGGCGTAACCCTGCAGATCTGTTCGCCGTACCGTGATCTGGCATACCAGGAATATTTGTTCAATAAGAAGATCAAGTATTATATGAGTCAAGGCCTTTCTTATATGGATGCGTACCGGCTTGGCAGTCAGGCAGTGACGGTACCCAATGCCAGTGAGCATCAGCTTGGGCTGGCGCTGGATATAGTGACGAATACCTATACCAAGCTGGAAGAGGGTTTCGCGGATACGGAAGCCGGCAAGTGGCTGGCGGCCAACAGCTACCGTTTTGGTTTTATATTACGTTATCCGAAGGGAAAAGAAGACATTACAGGTATTGAGTATGAACCCTGGCATTTTCGGTATGTGGGCGTGGAGGCTGCCACCCTGATTACGGAGAAGGGTATTACATTGGAGGAATTTTGGGAGGGGTATCTGTAGATTATGTACCGCGTATTAAAGCAGGAGGGCAGGGCCAAAAGGGCTGAATTTACCACAGTACACGGAAATATTCAAACGCCCGTGTTTATGAATGTGGGAACCGTAGCTGCCATCAAAGGGGCCGTTGCTACCTCCGACCTGGAAGAAATAAAAACACAGGTGGAGCTTTCCAACACGTATCATCTTCATGTCCGTCCCGGGGATAAGGTGGTAAAGCAGTTGGGCGGGCTCCACAAATTTATGTCCTGGGACAGACCGATTCTAACGGATTCAGGGGGATTTCAGGTCTTTTCCCTGGCAGGCTTAAGGAAGATCAGAGAAGAAGGGGTTTATTTTAACTCCCACATAGATGGCCGGAAGATATTCATGGGGCCGGAAGAGAGTATGCGGATTCAGTCCAATCTGGCCTCTACGATTGCCATGGCTTTTGACGAATGTCCTCCCAGCAAGGCGGAGAGGCCTTATGTGCAGGCATCGGTGGAGCGGACAACCCGTTGGCTGGAGCGCTGTAAGAACGAGATGGCCAGACTGAATTCTCAGGGGGATACCATAAACCGGAATCAGCTTCTTTTCGGCATTAATCAGGGAGCGGTTTATGCGGATATAAGGGTGGAGCACGCGAAGCGTATCACCGAGATGGATCTGGACGGTTACGCAGTGGGCGGGCTTGCCGTCGGAGAGACCCACGAAGAGATGTATTATATTCTGGAGGAAACAGTTCCCTTTCTGCCGAAAGATAAGCCGGTGTACCTGATGGGAGTGGGAACCCCGGCAAATATTCTGGAAGGGGTGGAGCGGGGCGTGGATTTCTTTGACTGCGTTTATCCCAGCAGGAACGGCCGTCATGGCCATCTGTACACAAACCATGGAAAAATCAATTTGTTTAATGCAAAATATGAGCTGGATGACCGGCCAATCGAAGAGGGCTGCGGCTGTCCTGCCTGCAGGAGGTACTCCAGAGCGTACATCAGACATTTGCTGAAGGCAAAGGAGATGCTGGGAATGCGGCTGTGTGTGCTGCATAATCTCTATTTTTACAATACCATGATGGAAGAGATCAGGGATGCCCTGGATCAGGGGTGTTTTGCAGAGTATAAGAAACGGAAGCTGGAGGGCATGGCAGTGCCGGGTTAGTAAAAAAATAATAAAGTGCTTGCCCAAAGCCTGATTTTTGTGTATCATAGTGTCTTAGAGATGTTGAAGATGTCGGCAGTCATTAACTGCAGATGTCGGAATGGAGGGAAAATGGGAATTCTTTTAACGGACGGAGCGGCAGCCGGAGCAGGAAACGCTGATGCGGCGGCAGCGGCAGGCGCAGGCGGCGGCAGCCTGATTATGATGGTAGTGTTTTATGGATTGTTGTTTTTTGCAATGTGGTTCTTTTTATTCAGGCCCCAGAGCAAGGAAAAGAAGAAAATGGCGGCAATGCTTTCCACGCTGGCCATAGGAGATGTGGTGATGACTACCTCCGGCTTTTACGGAGTGGTGATCGATATTTCAGAAGAGGACAATACCGTGATCGTGGAGTTTGGCAGTAACAAGAACTGCCGTATCCCCATGGAAAAGCAGGCCATCAGCCGTGTTGAAAAACCTAACGAAGGTTAAGCCTGCACAGGCGCCGGATGATGGCGCATAAATGAAAATGAGGTTAGCGACAGGGCAGTGCCCAAAGGAAGATTCTTGTAAAGCCAAGGCATTCCTTTGACATTGCCTTTTTGCAAATTATGGATAAGGAGGGGTAAAGATTATGGAACTGCATATTACCTGTATCCCCGGTGACGGGATCGGACCGGAGATCATTGCAGAGGCAAAGAAGGTGCTGGAGAAGGTGGCTGTTGTCTACGGTCACAGAATGATATTTGAAGATATTCTGATGGGGGGAGCGTCCATTGATGTACATGGTGTACCTCTGACAGATGAGGCGGTGGCAAAGGCAAAGGCGGCGGATGCCGTTCTTATGGGTTCCATCGGCGGAGATACCACCACGTCCCCCTGGTATAAGCTTCCTCCTAACCTGCGCCCGGAGGCAGGACTTTTGGGGATTCGCAAGGCGTTGAATCTTTTTGCAAATCTGCGGCCTGCCATTTTGTATGACGAGCTTGCAGGGGCATGTCCCTTAAAGGAAGAAATCAGCAAGGCTGGATTTGATATGATGATTATGCGGGAGCTGACCGGAGGACTTTACTTTGGCGAGCGGAAGACCGTAGAAGAAAACGGAGTATGGAAGGCGGTTGATACGCTTACCTATTACGAAAACGAAATCCGCCGTATTGCAAAGCGCGGATTTGATATCGCTATGAAGCGC
>CAZAMX010000145.1:0-6390 GCA_964486095.1 uncultured Acetatifactor sp.
GATCCCGGGGCACTCCCACCCCACGCTTCACATAATAGTGAGCGTTCTCCCGGCCGTTGCGCAGAAATACCACCACATCCCCTTTTTTAGGTGAAAAAAGCACATATACAAAACGATTCACAAATATCTGCTGCCCGTTGTAAAGCACGGGCTCCATGGAAGCGCCAACCACGTTGGTCGTCATTCCGAAAAAAAAGACAATTACCGTTGCGATAAACGCCGATGCCAGGATCCCGAATATCCAGGTAAAAACCTCCCGGACCATGGCCGGGCTTATTTTTTTTCTTCTCTTGTAAAAACTTAAGCCCTTATTTTTTTTCGACATCTTCCCTTTTCCTTATTTTCCCGCGTCCATACAAGTATATCATAAAAATGAAAAATAGAAAAGGGCAACTACATAAGTAATTGCCCCCTAAGCTTTTTACTTTACAAGCTCTTTCACCTTAGCCTTCTTGCCTACGCGGTCTCTTAAGTAATTCAGCTTTGCGCGCCTAACCTTACCGCGTCTTACTACCTCAATCCTCTCAACGTTAGGAGAATGTACCGGCCAGGTCTTCTCTACGCCGATGCCGTTGGAAACCTTTCTCACGGTAAAGGTCTCTCTGCTGCTGCCGCCCTGTCTCTTCAGGACAATGCCCTCAAACATCTGGATACGCTCCCGGTTTCCTTCCTTGATTTTACCATAAACCCTTACGGTATCGCCAACATGGAATTCATCCACAGTCTCCTTCAGCTGTTCTGCCTCAATTTCTCTGATAATATCACTCATAACGAGCCTCCTTCATTAAAGTTAGACGTTCTTAATACAATTCCTGTAACAGAGGACCATCTTCATTTTCGCAACAGTCAGATTTTACCACAACCGGACAATGATTGCAAGCCCTTTTTTGCATCCACCACACCGGCAGCCCTGCCCTGTAAAGCCCTGTTTTTTCCATCAGCCGCTCCGACGCCGTATTGCCCGCAGGTACATGGCCGTAAGGAATCCGTCCCTGCTCCAGAATACGGTTTATATTGTAAGACAATAATGCCCTGCCGACTCCCTGTCTGCGGTATTCTTCCTCTACATACAGCATCCCCATGCTGCCCTCGCTGTGAGTACCGATAAAGCCAAGCTGTCTTCCGTCCTCAAAGGCACCGTACATCACACCCGCCTGAATACATGCTTCCAGATATTTTTTCGTTTCCTGACGGTAATGGCTGCTGACATAGTCCAGATCCGCCGGCGTAAGCCTGCGAATGTCCCGATGCCGCACCGGCAGGGTCTGTCCACTGGTGTACAGATACTGGCCGCACTTTCCCCGGACACAGAATCCCCTCTCCAGCATTTCCTTCACAAGCCCCTCCTGTATGACCACAAACCACTCCGTCTGCTCCGGCGCTGCGGACAGCAGCTGTTCCAGTCTCCTTCCGGATTCGACGGACAGAGTGACAGCGTTTCCCGTTCTGCCCCCAATTCCGTCAAGCAGCATACAAGTCTTTGCTTCCCTGTCAGCCACAAGCAGCTGTTCCCCTTGCCGGTACAGGACCTCTCCGCGGCCCCTCTCAAGGCTTTCCATAATATGAATATGATTTCTTTTATCCTTTGACAGCTTCTTGATCAGCGCCTGTTTCTCTTCATATCTTTGATAGAGGTCAGGCCGCGCTGCAGCAGTCCGCTCCCTTGCCCGCTCCATCCGCCACTGATCCACTCTGCGGTGATCCCCGGACAAAAGCACCTCCGGTACCCTTTTCCCGTGCCATACCTCCGGGCGGGAATATTGCGGATACTCCAGCAGATCACCGTGAAAGCTCTCCGTATCCGCAGAAGTCTCGTTGCCCAAAACCCCCGGTACCAGCCTGCCGACCGCGTCCACGATCACCATGGCCGCAAGCTCTCCCCCCGTAAGGATATAGTCCCCGATGGAAATGCGATCCGTCACGGTTTCCTCCAGGACCCTCTCATCAATGCCCTCGTAGTGGCCGCAAAGGATAATCAGCTCTTCCTCTTTTGCCAATTCCCGGGCCTTCTTCTGGGTAAAGGGCTCACCCTGAGGGGTAACGTAGATCGTACGAAGAGGCCTGCTCCCGCAGACAGAACTCCAGGCGTCAAAAACAGGCTGCGCCTGCATCAACATGCCTGCGCCGCCGCCGTATGTGTAATCATCTACCCTGCCGTGTTTTTCCCGAGTGAAGTCCCGAATATTGATCATATTTAACCCGATCAGCCCTTTATCCACCGCCCGGCCGATAATGCTGGTCTCAAGCCCCTGACGGACCATATCGGGAAACAGTGTTAATATGTGGAATCTCACATCAGTCCCTCCAGAATATGAATCCGCATAAAGCCCGCCTCCACATCCACCTCTAGAACACACTGCTTGATGGCAGGCAGAAGCAGCGATCTTCCGTCGTCCAGATCAATCTCATATACATCATTGGCTCCCGTTTCAAGCACGTCCTTTAAGACGCCAATCCTGCCGCCGTCCTCGTCCCGCACCTCAAGTCCTGTCAAATCAGCCACAAAGTACTCATCCTTTTCCAGTTTAACAGCGTTCTTTCTGGTAACCAGAAGAGAGGCCTTGCGGTATTTTTCCACCTCATTAATATTGTCAATGCCCTTAAATTTTAAGATTACAAATTGTTTAAAAAACTTGACCGTCTCTATCTCAAGATCAAGACGCTCCTTCCCCGTGTCCAGGATAACCGCCTGCAAACGCTTGAAGCGCTTCACGTCATCCGTTGTGGGAAACACCTTTACCTCTCCCCTTAATCCATGGGTGGAGGTGATAATACCAACCTGAAAAAAATCTTCCATACTGTTCTCTCTTTTTTTCTGACTGCCGTGCGCCATAAAGCGCATGACACAAAACGAGAAGGAACTAGATCCGTTCCTCCCCGCCTTTGCAGCTTACACGATCTCAACATCCACTCTTTTGTTATCTTTGGATGATGCAGCCTTTACCACAGAACGGATCGCCTTGGCAATCCTTCCCTGCTTGCCGATAACCTTACCCATATCGGACGCAGCTACATGAAGTTCGATGACTGTACTTCTGCCCTCGGTCTTCTCGGTTACAACAACCTCATCCGGATTGTCTACAAGCGCTTTCGCCACTACTTCAACTAATTCCTTCATAAGCCACCTCCAAAGAATCAACTATTATTTTTCGATACCGGCCACCTTGAAAAGCTTAGCCACCTGCTCTGTGGGCTGAGCACCGTCTGCCAGCCACTTCTTGGCCAACTCTTCGTTTACCTGAAAGGTGCTGGGATTGGTGCTGGGATCATAGGTACCGATCTCTTCAATAAATCTTCCGTCTCTGGGGGAACGGGAATCCGCCACAACGATTCTATAATAAGGCGCCTTCTTCTGTCCCATTCTTCTCAATCTGATCTTTACTGCCATTTCTTTTTCCTCCATTTACTGCTTTTGATATTGTTGTTTTAAGGCTTTCGCCCTTTATATGAACAGGTTTCCCGCCTGCAGGCGTTCACCCATATTCATCTTACTGTTCTAAAGCTGTCGTTTTGCCGACAATGCTCGTCTTTCGCCTAATGACTAATCACCAGTACTAGAACGGAAACCCGCCCTTCATGCCGGGAAATCCGCCGAACCTTCCCCGTCCGTGCTTTCCCTTCCCGCCCAGCTGCTTCATCATCTTCTGGCTCTGCTCAAACTGCTTGATAAAACGGTTCACCACTGCCACATCCACGCCGGCGCCCTTGGCAATCCGATATTTTCTCTGAGGATTCAGCAGCTTGGGATTGCGCCGTTCCGCCTTTGTCATGGAAAGGACAATGGCTTCGGACTGCCTTAGCTGCCGGTCGGAGGCCTCGGAATCAATATCCGTTCCCTTGATCCCCATGCCCGGAAGCATGCCAAGAATACTTGCCAGGCCGCCCATGTTCCGCATCTGCTTCATGCTTTCCAGGTAGTCCTCAAAATCGAACTTACCCTTCTTCATCCGGCCCGCCATCTCCCGGCCCTTTTCTTCATCTATGTCAATGCTTTCCTGCGCTTTTTCAATCAGAGACAGTACGTCTCCCATCCCTAAGATTCTGTTGGCCATGCGATCCGGATAAAATTGCTCCAAATCCGTAAGCTTCTCACCCATGCTGACATACAGGATGGGCTTTCCGGTAACCGCCTTAATGGACAGGGCTGCACCGCCTCTGCTGTCACCGTCCATCTTGGAGAGAATGACTCCGTCTATTCCCACCTTTTCGTCAAACTCCTTCGCCACATTCACGGCGTCCTGACCGGTCATGGCATCCACTACCAGCAGCGTCTGATGCACTGTCACGCTTGTCTTGATCTCCTGAAGCTCCGCCATCATGTCCTCGTCAATATGAAGACGGCCTGCGGTATCCAAAATGACAACATTATGTCCGTTCTTCTCTGCGTAAACAATGGCTTCCCTTGCTATTTCCACAGGCTTATGGTCCGTGCCCATCTCAAACACGTCCACCTCTTGCTTTTTGCCGTTGATCTTTAACTGCTCCACTGCCGCAGGACGGTAAATATCACAGGCCACCAGCAGGGATTTCTTTCCCTTTGTCTTCAGCCTGCCTGCGATCTTGGCCACGGCCGTCGTCTTTCCTGCACCCTGCAGACCCGCCATCATGATAACGGTAACCGCCTTTCCCGGCTGCATGACAATTTCCGTGGTCTCGCTGCCCATAAGGGCGATCATTTCTTCGTTTACAATCTTAATAACCATCTGACCGGGGTTCAAACCGTTCATCACGTCCTGGCCGATGGCCCGTTCCTCCACGGCCTTGATGAACTGCTTCACCACCTTAAAATTGACATCTGCCTCCAGCAGCGCCATCTTGACTTCCTTTAAGGCCGCCTTTACGTCCGCCTCCGTAAGCCTGCCCTTGCTGCGCAGATTCTTAAACACCTTCTGCAGTTTATCTGTTAAACTCTCAAATGCCACTTGCGACTCCTTATCAGTTTTTTTACGGACAACCCTGGCTTTCCGGCTGCAACTGAAACATCCTCTCGTAATCACCCGGTTGTTTTGTAATTGCTACAGCTCTTCCAATAATTCCTGAGACAAGCGGCTGATACGTCCCATCCTGTCCCGCAGCTCGGCGGCGCCCCCGGCCTCTCCGGACAGCCTTTGGATTTCCCTGACAGTCTCCTTCGCCCTGGCAAAGCGCTCCACCAGATGCAGCCTGCTCTCATAGTCCCGCAAAATCTTATCACATCTTTTGACCAGATCGTGTACACCCTGCCTGCTGATGCCCCGCTCCTCGGCAATTTCTCCCAAAGACAGATCATTGTACACCGCATCCGTATATACCGAGCGCTGATGCTCCGTCAGCAGCTCCCCGTAAAAATCAAACAGCATCGTCTGCTCATAAATCTTATCCATTTTACCTGACTGCCTTAAGATTTTCATTCGATCCTGCCTATCTTACTACATAAAAAGGCAGGTGTCAAGTATTTTTTCTTGACACCTGCCTTTGGTGGCAATGACACCCGCTACAGCTTTTCGCTGTAAATACTCTTATATCCTTCCCCAAAAATCTCCGTGGCACTGGTGACGATTATAAACGCTCCCGGATCTTCCTCCCGCACGATAGTCTCCGCCTGGGGAGAAATCTGCTTTTTCATAACGCACATGATTACTTTCTTTTCCTTGCCGCTGTATGCCCCCGAACCCGATATATAAGTCACGCCGATGTCAAGTTCCTCCAGCAGCCTTTTTGTGATCGCTTCGTGTCTGTCGCTGATAATGAAGATCAGCTTCGCCCCGTCCCGGCCGTACAACACTACATCCAGCAGAACGGAATTGATAAATACCACCAGCCCCGCATACAAGGCCACATCCAGGTTTCGGAACACAAGCGCCGATGCCGTTACAATCAGGGCATCGGTGAGCAGGAACAGCCGCCCGGTCTTAAGATAAGGAAATTTAAGCCTGAGCAGCTTAATTATAATATCCGTGCCGCCGGTAGTTGCACCGGCCTTAAACACCAGGCCGATGCCTACTGCCATCAGCGCCCCGCCAGCCAGAGCCGCAAGAAAAGGATCTGTTGTTGCCGCACCGAAGGGGGCCAGCAGATTGATAAATCCGGATGTAAGCACCGTACAGTACATAGTGGACAGTATAAAGCGCCAGCCGAATTTCCAGGTTCCCACCGCGATAATGGGAATATTGATAAACAGCACCAGCGTACCCGTTTCCAGGTCCGTAAGCCGGTTTAAGATGATGGCAATACCCGTGACCCCTCCGGGATCAAGTGCATTGGGATCCAATAACAGACTGACTGCAACGGAATACAATAGAGATGCCAGAGTAATCTGTATATAGTCCATCACCCGGCGTTTCCATGTTTTTTTCTCTTCCTGCTTAATTTCTGCCTGCTGTTCCTTCGTCATCGACATATCCATTCTCC
>CAZAMX010000146.1:0-6389 GCA_964486095.1 uncultured Acetatifactor sp.
GCTGGGAGCAAGGCGGCATATTCAGGAGGAAAAGCCGAAGCTGTTAATATCTGTCTACCATAACAATGAAGACATCTGGAGAATTCCGGGGATGCTTCTTGAAATGAGGGAGGATTACAGGCTCTATCTGCGCAGCAACGGCAGGCAATATGGTCCGGTGGATATGGTGCTGTTTGCGGTGTAGACGGGAATGCCGTAACCTATACTATGACAGCCTTTGCCCTCCAACAGCTTAAAATCCAGAATGCCAATGCTGATGCAATTCCGAAGCTTTCTGTAATCCTGGCCGAGCTTCAGATCCTCATCATACTTGAATCATATATAAGGAGTCATATAACGAAACGGAGAAGTTCAATTCGGCAGCTGGTGAATGAGAGGATGGAATAGTTTCGCTGAATAGTTTCTAACTGCGGGGAAAGCGGGACTATTGACATTAAAATGGAAACAAGTTATGCTGTGGGTAAAGCTTTTAACAGCTGTTTATCTGTAAAGGAGGGATATATGCAGTACAGAGAAGACAAATACAAAAGAAAGATTTCGATTCTTGGATACGGCTGTATGCGTTTTACCAAAAAGGGCGGCAGTATAGATATGGACAAGGCGGAGAAAGAGCTGATGGCGGCCATAGAGGGCGGTGTCAATTATCTGGATACCGCCTATATTTATTCCGGAAGCGAGTCGGCGGTGGGCGAGATTTTAAAAAAGAATCACTGTCGTGAGAGGGTTTATATAGCCACCAAGCTTCCCCAGTATTTGGTTAAATCGGACGGCTCCATAGACAAGTATTTTGCGGAGCAGTTAAAACGTCTGCAGACGGAATACATAGATTATTATCTGATGCACATGCTGACGGATATTGCAGCCTGGGAGAAGCTGTGCAGGCTTGGAATCAGGGAATGGATCCGGAGAAAAAAGGAAGAGGGAAGTATCCGGAACATCGGTTTTTCCTTCCATGGCAACACGGAAATGTTTCTGCAGATACTTAATGCGTATGATTGGGATTTTTGCCAGATTCAGTATAACTATATGGACGAGCACAGTCAGGCGGGAAGAGAGGGACTGAAGGCCGCTGCGACAAAGGGGATCCCGGTGATTATTATGGAGCCCTTGCGGGGCGGCAAGCTGGTGGATCTTCTGCCGGAAGGAGCGCTGCAAAAGATCGGAGAAAACGAAAGGGGCTGGACGCCGGCGGAGTGGGCGTTCCGCTGGCTTTGGGATCAGCCGGAGGTTACCTGCGTACTGTCCGGCATGAATTCCCTCTCCATGGTGGAAGAAAATATGCGCATTGCCTCTGAGGTACAGCCTGGAGAGTTTACACAGGAGGACTTTGCGCTGATTGAAGAGGTGAAGGCTGAGATGAACGGCAGGATAAAAGTGGGCTGTACCGGCTGCGGCTATTGTATGCCCTGCCCGAAAGGAATTGACATTCCTACCACCTTCCGGTGCTATAACCGCATGTATACGGAGAACGCCAAGGCGGGAAGATTTGAGTATATGCAGATTACAGCCCTGCAGAAGGATATGAGTGATGTGGGCAAATGTGTGGAATGCGGGAAATGCGAGAGCCATTGTCCCCAGCATCTTGAGATCAGGAAAGAGCTGAAGGCGGCTGCCGGAAAACTTACACCCTGGTATTTCCGTGTGGGTGTAAAGTTGATGCGGCTGTTTAAATTTTGGTAAATCAGATAAAATACTATCCTTTTCGTGAAAAAAGTTGTATAATTTATTCATGGAACCAGGCGTCGATCTGGTGAAAGATGAGAGAGGGGAAAGTGCGGTTATGGCAAAAGGAATTAAAAAACGCAGTATTGGAGCAAGGATTTTCGGCGCAATGCTGGTTATGACGGTTATTGCGGTATTTACGATTGCGTGTGGCATCGGGGCGTTGAGAACCATCGGGGATTACAATGAGGTGATCGGAGATGCCTGTCTGGGAATGGAAAGAGCCAACGGACAGCTGGGGGCATCCACCCAGAAGATGCAGATGTATGCGGCGCTGATCCATTATGAACAGATGGGGGATACGTCCCTTTACTATCGCGATTTATTGACAAAGGCAAATGAATCGGTGCAGACTTATGGCACCGAGCTCCATAATCTTGCGGATATGACAGGGGACGAAAACTTGATTGCAGTAGCAAACACCTATCTGCTGTCGGTTTCCGATCTGTCCGGCTGCGCCACAAGATTGATTGCGGCGGTGCAGAAATTTGACAGGGATACCTTTACGCAGGAGGCGACAAAGCTTTCAGGTTATGTTAATGATATGATGGAAAAAGAAGCGCAATTCGGTGCGGCGCTGGATACTTATTGTGATTTTATTATGAACCGATCCACCGTGAAAATATCCGGTACATATATGTTCGATATGATAATGTGCGGCATTATTTTAGTAGTGGCAGCGGCAGAACTGTTTATAGTGGCAAAAACGGTGTCCGGACCCGCAAAGAAATCCAGAATTCAAGTGGACGATATTGTGAAGAAGATCGAAAACGATCAGGGTGATCTGACAGAGCGTATTACCGTTTCTTCCAATGACGAGATTGGGCAGATGGCGGTGGGAGTCAATAACTTTATCGAGCAGCTGCAGGTCATTATGCGCAAGCTGAAAAAGGAATCCGAAAATCTGAAAAATTCCGCTCTGGCGGTGAATAACGAGGTAGGCACCTCCAATGAAAGCGCCAGCAGCGTGTCCGCAGCTATGGAGGAAATGTCGGCAAGCATGGAAGAAATTTCCGCTACCTTAGGCCAGATTGCTTCCGGCAGCGATTCGATCATGACACAGATCGAGCAGATGAACAGTCATGTACAGGACGGAGTGCGTCTGGTGAGAGATATTACAAACCGTGCGGACGAAATGCACCATGATA
Source organism: uncultured Acetatifactor sp. (assembly GCA_964486095.1). Taxonomy (GTDB): domain Bacteria; phylum Bacillota; class Clostridia; order Lachnospirales; family Lachnospiraceae; genus Acetatifactor. Next base: position 2,871 of record CAZAMX010000146.1, read on the forward strand.
CGCTGGAGAGCAAAGAGGCGACGGCGGACAATGTGGAAAACATCAGGAAAGACCTGAGCGCCGCTCTGACAGACAGCCGCAGTGTGGAGAAGATCAACGAACTGACCCAGGATATACTGGGAATTTCCAGTCAGACCAATCTGTTGTCCTTAAACGCTTCTATCGAGGCGGCACGGGCGGGAGATGCAGGCAGGGGGTTTGCGGTGGTGGCTGATGAGATCCGCGGCCTGGCGGACAGCAGTGCCGCTACGGCCAGCAATATTCAGAGCATCAGCGCTACGGTCACGGAGGCAGTGGAAAGGCTGGCAAAGAATGCGGAGGCCATGCTGAAGTTTGTGGATGAAAAGGTGATGAAGGATTATGATACCTTTGTGGAGGTGGTGGATCAGTACCAGCAGGATGCGGAGAGCGTGAATGATATACTAAACGAGTTTGCCGGCAATGCAGGTGAGATCGCAGAGACAATGAAAGCCATGAATACGGGTATCAGCGATATTTCCATCGCCGTGGACGAGAGCGCCAAGGGAGTGACCAGCGTGGCGGATAACGCGGTGAGTCTTGTGGAGGCAATTAATCAGATTCAGGCGGAGTCCGAAAACAGCAAGAATATTTCTCAGATGCTGTCCGACGAGGTGGAGCGGTTTAAGAAGGTATAAAGAGAGAGAACAATTTAGATTTGAGAATCATTGTGAAAGGGTGGATACCGGCTTGTCGGTTTCCACCCTTATCAGCTATATACAGGAGATTTTTGAGAGATGTTTTATCCGGGCTCCGCTATTCTGGAGACGCCCACATAAATTTCCGAGATTTCGTACCAGGTGGGATAGTCGGTCACTCCTGTCGGGGGCAAGTTGAAGATGCCCTGGAAGGTGCGAACGGCTTCTGCGGTTCTGGGGCCATAGATCCCGTCCGCGGATACGGTGGGAATGGCAGGGTAGTTCCGGGCGATGCGGTTTAGCTGGTTCTGAAGCTGGCGTACCTTGTCGCCGGAGGCGCCTATATTCAGGTCATAGCCGGGCCAGGAGGAAGGTACGCCGGAGATGATCTGGGCGGTATTGATATACATATCGTTCCCGTAGTAGTAGCGAATGATCTCGATGGCGGAATAGCCCTGATCCCCCAGGTATTTGGAACCCCACTGACTTAGGCCGTTGCAGGTTACTCTGTTGCCGTCGCAGTAGGAGGTGAATATGGGCTGACGGACTCCGGGCCTGGAGAGGTAATTGGCAAAGATAGTATCCACCAGATAATCTATATTTTCGTAGATATTCCTGCCGTAGATCCATTTCTGATCGTAGGCCGTGGATGAGGTAATGGTAAAGTTGTAGCCCTGATTCCGGTACCATTCCGTATATACCCGGTTTAAGGTAAAGGACTGGATGGCAAGAACATTGGCATAAATGGCGCTTTCGGGCCAGGTGGAATAAATTTCGCAGGAAGCTACATTTTTGATATAGTCCCGGTAACGAACCCAATAGTTCGGCGCCGTAGGATCTCCGGGGACACCGTCGTGGACGATGACATATTCCGGTATGACCACCCGGCTTAAGACGATTTCTCCCGTTTCCGCCATAGGCTTGATCTCATCTTCCGGTATTTTGGGCGGATATTCTCCCCAGAGAGTATGGGCAGGGATAATGACCAGCTTTTCGTCCTCGTCCGTTGCGGCCAGAGGATTCATGCGGATGATCTGCAGGGACAGCTCATTGGCCAGAATTTCGGATCCGGAAACATATACCGGCTCATATCCGTCGGCAGTTACGGATATATTGTATTCGGAATAGGGCTGCTGATCCGCGTCCGGATTCAGGGAAAGTTCAACAGGCGGGGCAGCCAGCTCGATGGTCGGGGTCTGCCCGGAGATGTCGGTGGTAAGTACCTTCAGAGGACTTTGAGGATCTCCGGTGTAGGAGACGATGACGGTGGCATTTTCCACGGGGATCAGTCCTATACTGGAGATAACACTGATCTTTAAGGTCCCGGCATATTGAAGATCGGTACTTTCGAAGGGCGGTGCGGAACCGGGAGGCGCGGCTGTACCGGGTTCGCCGGTTCCGGGTGATTTGGCGGCGGCTTCGGGCCCGGCAGGCACGCCGGGGGAAAGGGCTTCCGGAGAAGTTGTTTCCGGCTCCGGGGAAGGCGGTGCATCCGGGCGGAGGGTATCGGAATTCGTCTCCTGGGACGCAGTCAGCTCGGGAGCGCTAACGGGGTTATTAAGTAAATTTTCTGCGGACATAATGAACCTCAAAGGGTTTGTTATGGTATTTATATGCTTTTTTTAAGAAAATGTGCAAAAAGTACTTGACGAATCGCAGGCATAAGCGTATTATTGTATTATGAAGTTGATACAATAATACAGAAAGGAAGATGGCAATGGCATGGGAATTGGATACTGACAGACCAATCTACGCGCAGCTTGTAGAGCGAATCCAGATGCAGATTGTATCCGGGTTTTATCCGCCAGGCGGCAAGCTCCCCAGCGTCAGGGATCTGGCGGCGGTGGCGGCGGTAAACCCGAATACGATGCAGAAGGCGTTTGCGGAGCTGGAGAGAAGCGGCCTGATCGTGACCCAGCGGACCAACGGCAGAATCGTCACCGAGGACGAACAAAGGATACGGGACATTCGCGCAGGGCTGGCGAAGGAACAGGTGGACAATTTTTTTACGAAAATGAGGGAACTTGGCTATGCGGAGACAGAAACGCTGGAGCTGTTGAACACAAAGCAATTTCAAAGTAACTTTTGTGAGGGAGAACAAGCATGAATGAACTGGTAGAACTGGTAGGTTTGACGAAATCCTACGACGCTAGGAATGTGGCGGTGAACAACATTACACTGACCCTGCCAAAGGGTAAGATTATTGGCCTGTTAGGGCCGAACGGCAGCGGAAAAACTACGCTGATTAAGATGATGAACGGGCTGCTGACGCCCAGTCAGGGAAGCATCAAAATCAACGGGCAGTATGTGGGAACGGAGACAAAGGCGCATGTGGCTTATCTGCCGGACCGCACGTATTTGTCCGGCGGAAAGAAGATCGGTCAGATATTGGATTTTTTCTGCGACTTTTACAGTGATTTCTCAAAGGAGCGGGCGCTGGAGATGCTTCACAGCCTCAACATCGACCCTTCCGTAAAGCTAAAGACCCTGTCCAAGGGCAACAAGGAGAAGGTACAGCTGATCCTTGTTATGAGCCGCAAGGCGGATCTGTATGTTTTGGATGAGCCCATTGCCGGCGTTGACCCGGCGGCCCGGGATTATATTCTGCGCACCATCATTAACAATTATAATCCTGATGCAACGGTAATCATCTCCACCCACCTGATCGGAGACATAGAGCAGGTGCTGGATGAGGTAATCTTTATGCGCTACGGTCATCTGGTGCTGTATACCTCCGTAGACAATATCAGAGAGCAGCACGGTAAGTCCGTGGATGCTTATTTCAGGGAGGTGTTCGCATGTTAGGAAAATTAATGAAGCACGAGTGGAAGAGTACTTATAAGGCGGGCGGCCTGATGCTGAT
>CAZAMX010000147.1:0-6349 GCA_964486095.1 uncultured Acetatifactor sp.
TACTCCCGCTTTTTTATAGTCCATTCTTTCCTCCCCATACTATGCTTTCTTACGCCATATATCCCTTATATCCCTTTTCCTGCAGTCTGGCGTCCTTTGCCACCACCTGCTCCTTCTGCCGGGTACTGTAATCCTTCAGTCTGGCCGACAGCTGCGGATCCGATAATCCCAGAATCTTTGCCGCCAGAAGGGCCCCGTTCTTCGCTCCGTCAATGGCCACCGTAGCCACCGGAATACCAGGGGGCATCTGCATAATGGAAAATACCGCGTCCATACCGTCCAGATTTTTCCCGGAAAGAGGCACGCCGATCACAGGCAGCACCGATAACGCCGCACACATTCCCGGAAGAGCGGCCGCCATGCCCGCACCTGCAATAATGACTCGAATTCCCTTGTCCTGCGCGCTGCCGGCCCATTCAACCAGCACGTCCGGCTCCCGGTGGGCGGAAATGATCCTCATCTCATAACCAATGCCCAGCTCTTCCAACATATCCGCCGACTTCGACATGACCTGCAGGTCGGAATCACTGCCCATCACGATGCCCACAAGGGCTTTTTCTCCCGTCTCCCGCATTCCCTCCGTAGTATTCGCCATGATGCCCTCCTTCGCTTAAATTATTATCTATATCTTACTAAAATAAGAAGCTTTTCGCAACCATTAACCGGAGAAATCATAAAAACTTAAGACTTATCCCGCAAATGCCTCGTTCAGAACTTCCGTCCCGGGCAGCACAAACCTGCCGTTTCTTATAATCGGAATCCGGCCCCCGTCCTTTTTCACGGCAGTCAGCTCGCCAAGCTCATCGTAAGGGATTGTAATGTCCGTATGGCAGTTAAAATATGCCTCCGCCGGATCCTCCTTCCGTCTGGCGGATCTGGAATTCTCTCTTGCCACGATCTCCTTGCCGTCAGGATTGCAAACCCGCACGTCCTCCGCCCTAGCATAACAGGTATCTCCCACTGCAAAATGAGGACCTGTCTTCTCCGCAATCAAAATCGGCAGCTTGGCCTCCACGCCCAGCCTTCTGGCCATCACATATGCCGTGGTATTGGTACCGATGGCAAATTCTCCAATAGGCAGAGTCTCACGACGGAATAAAACATTTTCTTTGACAAAATTTTTGTTTTCCGCCTCATTGTCAAAATTTTTGCAGGTATAATCCCGAATCATGCCGTCCTCAAAGGTAAGGCACAAATCCTTATATTCCAGACCGTTCAAAAATACTTTTGTCACATGAAGGGTGCCGTTGGTCCCTTCCAGCACCGGAGAGGTAAACACCTCACCTACGGGAATATTCACGTCCGCCACACAATTTTCGAAAATAGTTTCCTTTTGCGGATTTTTAAGCTTCCACAGGTTTACCTTAAGATCCGTCCGGTTGTCCCCGCAGCCCCTGACCTCACAATAATCCGCCGTATCCAGCGCATCGATGATCGTCTGCTGTACATTCCGGTAAAGCATGTAATCCAGGGTATTCAAGCGGATGGTCTCGTCAAACAGCTCCCGGAACACCGGTCCCACCTCCGGCACCGGAAAGGCAATAATGGTGAAGCTTCTTTCTTCCTCACGGATATAGTTTTTCATCATATCCCGATATTTTGCCCAGTATTCCACCCAAAGCTTATTCTGCTCTTCGCTCAGCTTCACTGCCTCAGGCTTATTCACCGGCTCAAAGTCCGCCTCGCCGAAGGTTTCCACCACAGCCGGTCCCGCATAGCCGCAGGCCTCTTCCCGGTATTTCTCAAAAGCGGTATGAACCGCCTCCAGACTGCGGTTTACATATCGCCTGTCCAGGAACAAAGCGTTATCATCCTTGTGGTCGTACAGGTACTGTCTGTTGATCGTACCGCCTTCCAGCGTTCCCAGACGAATAACAGGCTGCAGCTTTAAGGCCGCAAAATTTTCTATGGCCCGGCGGATCATCCGCTCAAAGCCGATATGATAAATGATCTCCGCTGTCTTTTTCTTGGACAGATCCTTTCCTGCCACCTCAAATCCAATACGGTATCCCTCCGTGTAAGTATCCGCCATGGTGGCAATGGTTTCTAGCGGAAGGGCGGCAAGGTAACGGGCCGTCTCCAGCTCGTTCTCACTGACATACTTTCCGTACCTGTACAGGTATCTCACATCACTTAAATCACTGTTCATGACAATGTCAACGCAGAAGCGGTTTTCCGGACTCACCCTGTTCCGAACCAGCCGCTCTTCCTCCCGGTCCTCGTTATCGCTGATATGCCAATATAAAATATTCCGTATCTCTTCGACACCGGGAAGACACGCGCCTGCCTGCTCTGCGCCTGTATCGGATGCCCCCGTTCCTTCGGCGCAATCTGCCGCCGCATAGTTGAAAGCCGTATAAATCTCCAAAAACAGCTCCATTTCAGCCGCCATATCCTCCAGTCGGCCCTCGTATACAGGGGAAATCAGCTGACGAAGCCGGAAATACAAACCGCTAAGCAAACGGCCGTACTCTTCCCCAAGCATCTTCACCGCATAGGCCGGATTGGCATAGCTTTCTTCATAATGCCCGGGCAGTACGTCCGCATACAGCGAGAGATTCCGCCTCTGCAGCTCTTCCAAAGGCGCATTGTCCATGCCGCCCTTCTCCAGAAAGCTTTTCGTGTCGTCCAGCAGGAGCAAAAATGCCGCCATCCTGTCGAAATATTCCTTAAATTCTTTTCTGCCGTAAGATTCCTCCGAAATGGCGCGGATCCGTTCCACCGCGAGCCCGTACCGCTCCTCCAATATTTTCTGTGAGACCGTGAACTCTTCCGTTTCCATTTATTATTTACCTTTCTTTCTCATTATTAACGTAATTGTTCGGCAACGGGCCTTGCGCAGCTGTTCGGCCCGCTCATGAAACTGTTGTCATAGGTTTACCCCGGCATAGAGAATCAAGCTGACGCCCCCTAAAGCGATCAGGTTCAGGATAATCCCCAGGACGGGGAATAACTTATAATAGTTTTTATCGCAGGCTGTAAGTACTCCCAATACAGCCCCCGTCGCCGCAAATATCGTGGCCAGCACTCCCGTAAATCCGAACTTTACGTCGGCCTCCCCGCCGCTTTTGTAGGATAAAAACACTACCGTCACCAATGCCGCCAGACTGATAACCCCTAAAATAACGGACATGATTGCTCTGTTGGAATGCCTTTTATTTGTAAAGATATAACCTTTTCTTTTACTCATAAAACTTTTAAAAGGGCACTTCCGGACGAGTTGTTCACCTCGCAGGAAATGCCCCGCATCTGCTCCTGATTTTAAAATAATATGTTAGACTTGCGCGCCATCAGTCTACCGCCGGTCACAATCAGCAGAATCCCCGTCACAATACCCACTACAAGGGAGATAACCCCTATGGCAATATTTGTGGCTCCCGCCAGTTTCATTGTCTTGTAAACCTTCTGTTCCATTGCTTTACTCCTTTCGGTTTTCTTTTCCCCCGTAGTCAGAATATCATTCTGTTCGCTCATTTCTTCACTATGCACCATATGTTTCATAATATTTATCTATCGCCGCCTTTATTGTATCATCAATATAGTTTTGCCCTTTGTATGGTTTGTTGTAAAGATGCTCCACAACCTCCTGCATGTTTACGATGGCACGAGCTTCAAATTCATATTTCTGCCGGATCTCCTCCAGCGCGCTTACCTTACCGTCAAGCCCTTTTTCCATACGGTTTAAGGATACCATCAGCCCCTTGATTTCCACATTTCCCTGGGCCTTAATAATCGGAAAGGTTTCTTCAATGGACTTGCCGGAAGTGGTTACATCTTCAATAATGATCACTCTGTCTCCGTCCTTTAAAGCACTGCCTAAAAGAATACCCACATCGCCGTGATCCTTGACCTCCTTGCGGTTGGAACAATAACGGATCTCCCGGCCGTAAAGATCACTGTAAGCAATGGCCGTGGCCACACTTAAAGGTATGCCCTTGTATGCCGGCCCGAACAGCACGTCAAAGTCATCTCCGAAATTTTCATGGATAGCCTTCGCGTAATATTCTCCCAGCCTTCTTAACTGGGCGCCTGTTACATAAGCTCCCGCATTCATGAAAAAAGGAGACTTTCTGCCGCTCTTTAAAGTAAATTCCCCGAATTTTAACACCCGGCTGTCCACCATAAACTCGATGAATTCCTGTTTGTAGCTTTCCATGTTATCTTAAAACCTCCGATTTACCCATTTGAGACTCCCAATATCACTTTCATCCTATCATAAAGTTTCAAAATATTCAATTGATTTTACTAATTAAACACTTATATCTACTGTCCGTATTGCTCCGCCCACTGGTTTTCCCGAAATCCGACCAGGACGGTATGTTCCGTCACCACAATCGGCCGCTTCACCAGCATTCCGTCCGACGCCAACAGCCTGAGCTGTTCCTCTTCACTCATATCGGCCAGCTTGTCCTTTAAATTCATTTCTTTATACAAAATACCGCTGGTATTAAAGAACTTCTTTAACGGTAATCCGCTTCTCCGATACCATTCCTGCAGCTCCTCATAAGTAGGATTTTCCTCCGCAATATGCCGGTCCGTATATGAGATGTTTCTCGCCTCCAGCCACTTTTTGGCCTTTTTGCACGTCGTACATTTCGGATATTCAATAAACAACATTTCTGATTCCTCCTGTCTAACAACAGCCGACCTGTTTGGTTTCTCTTTCTGATTCTAGCACAAAGTCCGGTCACATTCAATCTGTTCCACGAAACCAGGGCGCCTTCTCTTTCCTGCGGCTGTCCCTCTCCCATGCTATACAAAGGAAATAGACACTACCAGGCAGAAACGTACGCCGCAGGATACCCCATATAAAAAGGACGCCGAAGCGTCCTTTTTATATGCAGATCTTACCCCTTTACAGCACCGCCCGTTACACCTTCCACATAGTATTTCTGGAGGCACATGAACAGGATCGTAATCGGAACTGCAACCAGCACGCCGCCGGCGCAGAATTCCGTGTAATGCGCTGCCAGACTGGTGGCGCTTCCGATCATATTATTTAAGCCCACCGCAACGTTCATACCGTCGCTGGTATTGTGTGCGATATAGCTGGCAAACATGAAGTCTCCCCAGGGAGCCATGAACGCGGTTAATATGGTATAGATAATGATCGGCTTTGACATGGGAATAATTATGGAAAACAGCACCCTGGCCCTTGTGGCGCCGTCCACTCTGGCCGCCTCGTCCAGTGATTTGGGTACCGTATCGAAGAAACCCTTCGACACATAATATCCCATGCCGGAGCTTGCGGTATAAACAAGGATCAAGCCATAAATGGCGCCGGTTCCGGTCAGTCCCATGCCACTCAATACCTTATACATAATAATCATGGACAGAAAGCCGGGGAACATGCCGATGACAAGCATGGCGTTCATCAGCAGCTTTCTTGACGCAAACCTGGTCCTTGATAAGGTGTAGCTCACGCAGAGAACCATAATCGGCTGAATGACAGCTACCGCAATTGCAATGATGAGGGTATTGAAATACCATCTTGGATATTTGACCACATCGGAGCCCTGGAACAGCGCAATATAATTCTTAAATCCCCATTCCTTCGGGAACACATAGCCCACCTGCATGGTGGTCTCACAGCGGAAGGACTCCATCACAATCATAAAGAACGGAATCAGCCAAACCACGGAAATAATCGTCAGTACGACGTAGGTAATAATATTCCCGGTCATGGTCTTTTTCTTTAAGCTTTTATATTTTTTGGAAGTTTTCTCACTCATTATTGGAAATCCTCCTCATTCTTATTTGACGGCAGTACATTGTATACAATCAATGACAATCCCGCAACCACAACGAATATCATAATACCGACTACTGATGCCAGCTTGAAGTTACTGTCCGCCCCCGTCGTAATCTTATACAGCCAGGTAATCAGCAAATCCGTGTCCGTGGCTGAGGTTCCCCCCACCGTAAGTCTCGGATTGGAAATGTTTCCGCCTGTCAGAAGGAAAATGACGTTAAAGTTATTGATATTGCCGATAAAGCTGGTCAGCAGGTAAGGACCTGTGATAAACAGCATATAAGGAAGCGTAATCTTCATAAACGCCTGAACGGCATTTGCACCGTCGATCTTTGCGGATTCATATAAATCGTCCGGAATGTTCATCAGAATACCGGTAGCAATCAACATCAGATAAGGAATGCCAATCCATACGTTGATCAATATAACAAGGATTCGCGCCGAAGTAGCATTTCCCCAGAAATCAAAGGGTACGTCAAGAATTCCCGACTTAATGAGGAATCCGTTGATCAAACCGTTCTTGGCAAAGAGTTTCGACATATACATCAAGGAAATAAACTGAGGCACCGCACTTGTCAACACCAGGATTCCACGCCA
>CAZAMX010000148.1:0-6337 GCA_964486095.1 uncultured Acetatifactor sp.
TAATTTTCAGAAGCCTGCACAGGAGAATTTTGCAAAATGTGAGAAGGAGAATGGGGCGGAGGCGTTAAAATGGTTCAGGCGTTCGGCGGAGCAGGGCTGTATTCCTGCCTTTCGCAATGCCTTTAACAGCGTGCGAAACGGCGTTAACGGCGTGACGAGGGACCCGGCGGAGGCTCTTCGCTATGTGGAATCCGTGAACGGCAGAGTGGATCTGCGGGATTATTATCATTCGATTATTCTGGAATATCAGAAGCTGAAACGCTATGACGATGCAATCCGCTGGTGTGAGAAGGGCACAAGAGAGGGCATTGCGGATTGTGCCGTGGACCTGGGGCTGGCGTATGTGCGCGGCGATCAGGGTGTAGCCGTGGATTATGGAAAAGCGCTGGAGAATTTCACGATTGCGGCCCGGACAGGCGAGATATACGGTATCTTTAATGTGGGGCGCTGCTATTACTTTGGCTGGGGCTGCGAGAAGGATTATAACGAAGCCTTCCGCTGCTTTGAGCGGTCTCTGGGCGGTCATCCTGCTGCGCCCTGGTTCCTCACCCAATGTTATTTCTGGGGGCGGGGAGTAGAAACCAGCTATGAGAAGGCTGTCAGCATGATGGAGGGACAGATCAGAGCAAAGGAGAATTATCCTAAGGAATTAATGGGCTACTGCTGCCTTTACGGCCTGGGCACCAACGCGGATCCGGTCCGGGGAAGAAGCCTTCTGGAAGAGGCGGCACAGGGCGGCAGCGGCCAGGCTTGGCTGTTTTTAGGCGAGATGTTTGACAGGGCAGTGGGGACGCCGGAGGATATTCCCATGGCAGTATACTGCTATCAGAAGGCTGCCGAAAAAAAGACCGAAGGTGCTGCCGAAGCATTGAGCAGGTTTAAGAAAACACTGTTCGGAAAGTGGAAGAGACAGGCATGAGGCTAATGTCTCCATTGTTATAATTGCAAAAAACCTGGGACCATGGTATGATGATGAATGCAGACAAAATGCCGCATGAGCGGCGGAATGTGAGGAATTATGAAAAAGAAATCAGCGGGAATACTTGCCGTGCTGACAGCGGCGCTTCTACTGACGGGCTGCGGTGATGAAACCGATAAACCCTTAAACCAGATGAAGGTGGACAAGTACGTAAAGCTGGGGGATTACGGCAGCTTTGAGGTTACCGTGGATACCATCGGCGTAGATCAGGAAGAGCTGGAGAGCCTGATGAGCAGCAACTATATCAATTATGTCACGCCGGAGCACGGCGGTATTACGGACCGGGCAGTAGCGGAGGGCGACACGGTCTTTATTGACTATGAGGGAAAAGAGGACGGCGTGGCCTTTGCAGGCGGTACGGATGAGAATGCGGCACTGACTATCGGCAGCGGTCAGTTCATTGACGGCTTTGAAGACGGGTTGATCGGCGTTATGCCGGGAGAAACGGTGGATTTGAATTTACGCTTCCCGGACAACTATAATCCGGAGATGGCGGGAAAGGACGTGGTGTTTACCGTTACCGTAAGATGTATCCGTCCGGCGGCGGTGGCTGTGGCGGACATGGAGGACGTGGTGGCGGCTTCCATGGGAATTGGCGGAGTGAATACCGTGGCGGAATTTCAGCAGTATGCTTATGATTATCTGGAGTCGGAGTACAAATATGACGTACAGAGCGGTATTATAGAAGCGTTTATGGAGAGATGTGAATTCAAAGAACTGTCTGATGATATGCTGGAGCCTTACCGGACGATGTGGTCCCGGGTGTTTGGCATGTACGCCAATCGTTTTCAGATCAGCCTGGAGCAGTATACTGCTTATTTTTACAATTCCGACAGTACAAGCTTGATAAAGGAGTATGCGGAAAGATCCCTGAAACAGGATTTGATGCTGCAGGCTGTGGCTAACAGGGAGGGCTTGAAAATCAGCGATGAGGAGCTGGAGGATATGCTTTTAAAGGATGCCGAGGCAGCAGGATATGCCACAGTGGAGGAATATGTGGGCGAAGGCTCTAAGGAAGACTATCGCAACGACTATATGAACGAGCGGGTTTTGGAATTCCTACAGGAAAAAACCACTGTCAAGGAAGCAGGACAATGAGATTTTTAAATATATCAGGAAAAGGAGAGTCTAAGATATGGATTTGACAGACATCAGAGAGCTTTACCGTAATCGGGAACAGTATATTGGCAAGGAGGTCACCGTGGGCGGCTGGGTTCGCAGCAACAGAGATTCCAAAAATTTCGGTTTTTTGGTGATAAACGACGGCACCTTCTTTGAGCCGCTGCAGGTGGTGTACGGAGAGAAGCTGACCAATTTTCAGGAGCTTTGCAGGATGAACGTAGGGGCGGCGCTGGTGATCACCGGAACGATTGTGGCTACTCCGGAGGCAAAGCAGCCCTTTGAGATGCAGGCGGCGGAGGTTTTGGTGGAAGGGCCTTCCGCGGCGGACTATCCTTTACAGAAAAAACGCCATACCTTTGAATATCTGCGCACCATCTCCCATCTTCGCCCCAGAACCAATACGTTTCAGGCAGTATTTCGGGTGCGTTCGCTGATCGCATACGCGATCCACAGCTTTTTCATGGAGAGAAATTTTGTCTATGTGCATACGCCTTTGATTACGGGGAGCGACTGTGAAGGCGCGGGAGAAATGTTCCAGGTGACCACCTTGGATCTGGAAAATGTGCCCAAACATGAGGACGGCAGGGTGGATTTTGGCCAGGACTTCTTCGGAAAGGCCACCAACCTTACCGTCAGCGGCCAGCTGAACGTGGAGACCTATGCGTTTGCCTTTAAGAATGTGTATACCTTCGGCCCTACCTTCCGGGCGGAAAATTCCAACACCACCCGTCATGCGGCGGAGTTCTGGATGATCGAGCCGGAGATGGCCTTTGCGGACTTAAAGGATGATATGCTGCTGGCGGAGAGTATGCTGAAATACATTATCCGCTATGTGCTGGAGAATGCACCGGAGGAGATGGCTTTCTTTAATCAGTTTGTGGACAAGGGGCTGATCGAGCGGCTGGAGCATGTGGCCAATTCCGATTTCGGACATGTGACTTATACCGAGGCTATAGAAATATTGGAGAAGCATAACGATGCCTTTGATTACAAGGTGTTTTGGGGCTGTGATCTGCAGACCGAGCACGAGCGATACCTGACGGAGGAAGTGTTTAAGCGTCCGGTGTTCGTTACGGATTACCCCAAGGAGATCAAGGCGTTTTACATGAAGCTGAATGAGGACGGCAAGACTGTTGCCGCCATGGACTGCCTGGTGCCCGGTATCGGCGAGATCATCGGCGGCAGCCAGCGTGAGGACAAGCTGGAGGTGCTGGAGCAGAGGATGGAGGAGCTGGGCCTGAACAAGGAGGACTATGGCTTCTACCTTGATCTGCGCAGGTATGGCTCCGTCCGCCACGCAGGCTTTGGTCTGGGCTTTGAACGCTGTGTTATGTATCTCACCGGAATGAGCAACATTCGGGACGTGGTGCCCTTCCCCAGAACCGTGAACAACTGCGAACTGTAGAAGCGGATAAATCTTAATAATTTTATAGGTGAAAAGCATACCGAAATGTGGTATGCTTTTTCCATGGGAAAATACATGAGACAAAACGGAAAAAAATATATCAGCTGTATCCTGGTGATCGGGCTTACGACTGCGCTGGTGTGTCATGTTTCTTCTGATTTGCTGGTGGCGGAAGCTACTACCATCGGAGAAATGCAGACAAATATAAAAAACAGAGAGGATGAGATTGCAAAGATTCTGGAAGAAATTTCAGAACTTGAGGACGAACAGGATCTGATCGAGGAACAGATCGCAGACCTGAATGCGGAGATCGTCAATACCATGGCCAGCATCGGCGTGATGGAGGATCAAATTGCCGAGAAGGAAGCGCAGCTTGCCGAGAAGGGCACCCAGATTGTGGACAAGCAGGTGCAGATAGAGGCTACGGAAGCGGAATATAATGCGGCGGTGGAACGTGAAGAGGTCCAGCAGCAGAGCATGATAGACTGCACCCGCCTGGTGTACGAGAACAAGGATGTGTCTTATCTGAATTTTATTCTGGAGGGCAAGGGACTTTCCGAGATTTTAAATCAGATGGATTATATTGAGAAGGTGTATGAGTACAGCTTGGACCGGCTGAAGGCATACATAGAAGCTAAGGATCAGGTACATGACTTGTGGGACAGACTGGAGCTGGAGAAAGCCGAGCTGGAGCAGGAGCGGAACGGACTGGAGCAGGCGAAGCTGGAGCTGCAGGCGGACGAAGCCGAGTTGAAGGATTTAAAGGCGGATTTGGACGTAAAGCTGGAAAGAAAAAGGAAAGAGTCCGCAAACTATGAAACGGAAATCAAGAAGGCGCAGCGTGAGGCTGCGGTAGCAAAAAAGCTGCTCCAGCAGGATCAGCAGAAGCTGAAACAGCTGCAGGCTGCCCAGAATGCCGCCAATAAAACCATTGCCACCACCAACTACACGGCAATTATCGACGACGCCTCGGGAAGCGACTTGGGCAAGAAGATCGCCAAGTTTGCCTGTCAGTATGTGGGCAATCCTTATGTGTCAGGAGGCACCAGCCTGACGAACGGCGCCGACTGCTCCGGATTTACTTACAGAGTTTATCAGGAATTTGGGTATAGTATTCCCAGGACCTCTTATCAGCAGAGAAGCGCCGGGACGGGAGTGGCCTATGAAAACGCTCAGCCGGGTGATCTGATCTGCTATGACGGGCATGTGGCAATGTACATTGGCAACGGCATGATTGTACATGCCAGCAGCGTCAAGACCGGGATCAAGGTCAGCAGGGCCCAGTACCGGCCCATATTGGCGGTGCGGAGGATCATCCCGTAGCAGGACGGAAAATTTTTAAATGTTATAAAAGGAGCATAAAGTCGTGAAGATTATTATTGCCGGGGACGGCAAAATGGGAGCTACCCTTACCAGACAGCTTTCGGCGGAGGGGTATGATCTGACCCTGATTGATTCCAATGCCAATGTGCTGGAGTCCAGTGAAGAGCGGTATGATGTGCTGGTGGTGCAGGGAAACTGTGCTTCCATGGAGGTGTTGAAACAGGCCGGTGTAAAGGAGGCGGATCTTTTGATCGCCATGGCAGGCGCGGATGAGGTAAACCTGTTGTGCTGCATGACTGCTCACAGCATGAATCCCGGGATTCACACCATAGCGAGAGTGCGAAATCCGGAATATACGGAGCAAATCTATGCCATGAGAGGGATGTTTGCCCTTTCCATGTCGGTGAATCCGGAAAAACAGGCGGCTGCGGAGGCAGCCCGGCTTTTACGTTACCCCGGCTTTTTAAAGAGGGATACCTTTGCCAGGGGCAGGGTAGAGATTGTGGAGCTGAGGCTTGATGAAAACAGTAAGCTCTGCAATGTGGCCCTGAATGATATGAACAGTATTGTCAAGTGCAAAATATTGGTGTGTGCAGTGCTGCGCAAGGGGACGGCGGTGGCCCCGGCCGGAGATTTCGTCCTGCGGGAGGGAGACCGGATTTTTGTCACTGCGCCTGCGGACACGCTGACCCTGCTGCTGAAGAATCTGGGAATTATCACCCATAAGGTAAAGCGTGTGATCCTGTGCGGCGGAGGGCGGGTCAGCTATTATCTGGCCAGACTGCTGTTAAACAGCGGTATCGGCGTGCAGCTGATAGAAAGGGATGAGGACAGATGCAGCAAGCTGGCGGCAATACTGCCGGGAGCCTGCATTATACACGGAGATGCCAGCAGTCAGTTTCTGCTGGAGAGCGAAGGAGTGGCGGAGTGTGACGCGCTGGTATCCATGACCGGGCTGGATGAGCTGAATATGGTCATTTCATTGTATGGGGCCGGCTGCGGTGTGCCTCAGGTCATCACAAAGCTGGGACGTATGGACAACACCAATATTTTGGGCAATCTTGCTCTGGGCAGCATAATCAGTCCCAAGGAGCTTTGCTGCAATACCATTGTGCGCTATGTGCGCGCCATGAAGAATCAGACCGGAGCCGCATTGACGGTGCATACCATTGCGGACGGCCAGATGGAGGCCATGGAGTTTGCGGTGGATGAAAATACAAGGCACTGCGGGGAACCGCTGAAGGAGCTGAAGCTGAAGAAGGGCGTCCTGGTGGTGTGTATTACAAAAGGTTCCCAGCAGGAAATTCCGGGCGGCGAATCCCGGTTTGAGCAGGGCGATACCCTGATCATCGTGACAGACAGGGAGCGGGGGATTTACCAGCTCAACGATATTTTTGAATAAGCATAAGGGAATGAAGATTGCTATGAACTACAAAATGATGGGAAGGTTTGTCGGCAGGATAGAGTTGGAGGAAGGGGTATGTATGTTCCCGGCGGTGTTGATCAGT